>NZ_JAEVHL010000004.1 GCF_016803395.1 Micromonospora tarensis
GCCTGGACCCGGGCCGCCGGCGGGTCGACGGTCACCGCCGACACCGAGCTGGGGTACGCGGCCGCGCGCCGGGCGGTCCGGGTGGACGGCCTGCTCACCGGCCTGGAGCAGCCACTGGTGGTGCAGCTGCACACCGAGTCGACGATGGCCGAGGGGCGGGTGCCGTGGGGCCTCGGCCCACACCTGGACGGGGTGCCGGAGATCCGGGTAATCGCCACCGAGACCGATCCGGCAACGCTGCGCGGGTTGGCCGGCGACCGTCCCGTCGTACTGGTCGGGCGGCATCTGCACCGGCTGCCCGGCGGTCCGGAGCTGATCGCCGGCCTGGCGGCCCAGCACCCGGTGACCGTGGTGGAGATGGGTTGGCCGGCACAGTGGCGACCAACGGGCGTACGCGCCTTCGTCACCACCTACGGCGCCAGCCACGCCAACGGCCGCGCGGCGGCCGAGGTGCTGGGCCTGGCGAAGGCGAACCGGGCACTCTGAGTCACCGCGCCTCGTCACCTGCCCGACGTACTTCGATCGAGGTCAAGTCCACTTTTCGACACTCCGAACCGACAGCTCACACCTTGCCCCAGGGCGGTTCGATACGTAGCGTGATCGCCACGTAGCCGCTCGACCACCCGCGTGGTCGGGCCACCGGAACCGGGGCCTGGGGGGAGGTTGCGGACCGTGGATCCGGCCCGGGGTCCACGGTCCGCGCCCGCGCGGTGTCCCCGCTCAGCGTGGATAGACGCCGTACGCACGCCAGCCCCGGTCCGGGAAGCCGGCCGCTTCGGCCACCCGGGCCGAGGCGTGATTGTCCCGCTCGTGCAGGTAGGTGGGCACCGCTCCGTCGTCGAGCACCCGCCGCGCCGCCTGCGCCACCAGTCGACGGGCGAGGCCGCGCCCGCGGGCCGCCGGCACGGTGCCGACGGCCAACTCCTGGCCGTACGCGTCGTGCCGCTTGATCCCGGCACCGGCGAGGTAGGCGCCGTCCGGGTCACGAACGACCAGCACCGGCCGGTCGAAGAGGCGCAGCCAGGGCGGCAGCCCGGGAGCCGTCGGCTTGGTCCACTCCCCCACGTCGGGCAGCGGCGCGGGGGCCAGAGTCCACCGGAAGAGGCCGTCGTGCACGCACCACTCGGGCAGGCCGACGGCTTCCGGTAGCCCGGCGAGCAGCCGGGCCGGCGTACGCCGGGCCAGCGAGCGGATCGCCGCCACCCGTTCCGGCGCCACCGACAGGACGGCGCTCTGCCCGGTGTCCACGGCCAGCGCGGGACGCAGTCGACCGTCCCAGGCCGGTAGGGCCCGCCGGTGCGAGGCGACCACGTGCAGCCCCGGCCCGGCCGGCCACTGGCCGAGCCAGGTGGCCAGGTGCAGGTGGAGTCGCCGGTCGAGCATGCGCACCTCCCCCGTCTGCCGGCCCGTCGTGGATCACCGTACGCCGGGCGGCCCGGTCGGGCGGACGATCCGTCCGAGCCGGAGGTACCCGAACCGGGGACACGAATCGACCGTCATATGTATTTCCATACCTGGACACCTTTGTTTGGGACGGTAGGGCATGCCCATTCAGCCGAACGACCACCACCGGCAGGACCCCGAGCGACTCTGGCGGGTGGCGGAGCTCATCGGAGGCGTTCCCGCCCAGCCCCGCTACCGAACTCCTCGGGCGATCGGCGCCGGCACGCTGTCCTGGGCGGGACTGAACGACTCACCCGTCGGCAACTCCAGCAGGCACCGCCTGAACACCCACTGACCGACCAGCAGGGCAGCCCCCGCGGGCCCTGCGCCAGACGACACACCGGGGAGGTCCAGCGGCGGCTTTCGCACACCTGTCGGGTAATTTCTTGTGGTCCGGCATCCGGCCTACGACAGGAGAAGCTCCGCGCATGGGCAAGAAGACGATCCACGTCTCCGACTTCACCGGCACGGTTCTGCGGCAGGACGACGAGGTGGTCCGTGTCGTCGTGCTGGAGCACCCGGACCTGGTCGCCGGGCCCGTGCGGTTGGACGCCACCCCCGGCGAGGTGGAGAACATCGACGACGCCGCACTGGACGTGGCGGTGGTGGAGATCCACGACCGGCACGGCAACGGTGAGCCCCGCCGGGTGGTGCTGACCGCCAGCGAGTTCGACGCGATGGCCACCGACGTGCCGATGGCGCAGCTGCTGAAGACGGCCGAGCGGGTCCGCCCACCCAAGGCCCGCAAGAGCGCCGAGAAGATCGACTACGGCACGCTGGAGCATGCCGGGAAGCCGCACCGGGGCCGGGTCACCGAGGAGGAGGCCCGACTGGTGCGCGAGCAGCTCGACGAGGTCAACAAGCGTCTCGCCGACGCGGGCGTACGCCAGATCGATCCGACGGATCCGGAGCACGCCCTGCGCTACGGCTTCCCCGAGGTGTCCTGACCCGGGCTCCTACTTCTGCGCGATGGCGGCGAGGACGGCGACGAGGTCGGCCTCGACCGCCGCCTTCTCCAGGCCGAGACTGGTGAGCACGCCGGCCCCGTCCTCCTGCTCCAGCAGGGCCAGCAGGATGTGCTCGGTGCCGATGTAGTTGTGCCCGAGGCGCAGCGCCTCCCGGAAGGTCAGCTCCAGCGCCTTCTTGCCGCGCGCGTCGTACGGGATGAGTTCCGGGACCTGGTCGGCCGGCGGCGGAAGGACGGCAGCGACCGCCTCCCGCACCGCTTCGGGGGTGACGCCCCGACCGGTCAGCACCCGGGCGGCCAGCGCCTCCGGCTCGGCCAGCAGGCCCAGCACCAGGTGCTCGGGGCCGATCTCGGGGCTTCCGCTGGCCCGGGCCTCCTCCTGCGAGGCCACCACCACGTTGCGGGCCCGGTGGGTGAACCGGGCGAAGCCCGCGTTCGGGTCGAGCGCGGCGGCGTCGGTCGCCTTCGGCACGAAGCGCTTCTGGGCGGCCTGCTTGCTGACCCCCATGCTGCGGCCGATGTCGGTCCAGGAGGCACCCGAGCGCCGCGCCTGGTCGACGAAGTGCCCGATCAGGTGATCGGCGATCTCGCCGAGGTGGTCGGCGGCGATGACCGCGTCGCTGAGTTGGTCGAGCGCGTCGGTGTGCGCCTGTTTGATGGCCTGGATCAGGTCGTCGAGCTTGATCGTGTTGCTCATCTGGGTAGGGTCCGTCATGCGTCAACCATAGGTTGACGAACGCTTTGCGTCAACCGCCAGTTGACGCCATCTACGGGGTCACCCGACGAACTCCGGCAGTCGCGCGGCGACGGCCGCCGGCGACGGCATCCGGGCGATCTCCTCGGCGATGGCCCGGGCCGCGTCACGCTGCGCGCCGTGCCGCGGTAGCAGCCGGCGGGCCTGCTCGGCGACAGCGTCCGCGTCCACCTCACCGGGAAGGAGCCGCCGGGCGACACCGGCGGCACTGAGCACGTCGGCATTGGCGAACTGGTCGGCACCCTGCGGCACCAGCAACTGCGGCACGCCGGCCGCGAGCGCGCCGAGCGTCGTGCCACTGCCGCCGTGGTGCACCACCACGTCGGCGAGCGGCAGCAAGGCCGCCTGCGGCACCCACTGGTGCACGGTGACGTGGTCGGGCAGCTCACCAAGCTGCTCCGGGGGCACACGACCCGCCGCGACCACCACCTGCGCGCCCAGCGTCGCCAGACCGGCGATGGCCGTGCGGAGCAGTTCCGGCGTGCCGAACGCGGTGCCGAAGGTCAGATAGATCAACGGTCGGGACGCCCGGTGGCCGACGCCCTCGGGTAGCGAAGCCGGCGTCGAGAAGGCGACCGGCCGCAGCTCGATCCGACGCTCGGTGGCGAGGAAGGTGTCGTCCTGAAGGGAGGGTGGCCAGATATCCAGGTGCGGCCGGCCGCCGACCTCGGCGTTCCGGGTGGGCAGTTCGAGGCCGATGCCATCGGGGAACAGTCGGCCGAACCCGTGCCACAGGCCCGGAACACCGGCCCGATGGGCGGCGACGGCGGCCCCCGGCAAACCCCACTCGTGCACCACCAGGTCGGGCCGGAGCCGGGCCAGCTCCGGTTCGAGGTCCTCGGCGTACACCTCGTAGAAGGCGTCGCCCGGGCGGAACGGCCGCAGGCCGTTCGCGGCGAGCGGCGGGTGCACCGCCGGACCGGCGGCGAAGTGGACCTCGTGGCCGGCCTCGCGGGCGGCGATCGCCAACGGAATCAGCGGGTAGGTGTGACCGACGGAGGCCAGACTGGCGAACAGCACACGCATGACGCCGGACCATACTCGTCGCACCGGGCACCCGGTTCGGCTCGCCGACCCGGATACGGTGGGCTCCGGTCGAACACCGGCGCGGTGAAAGGGGTGGTCATGCGGCTGCACGTGGGGTGCGCGATGTGGAGCCATCGGTCGTGGCCGGGGCACGCGCTGCCGTCCGCGGAGCGGCTGCGGCACTACGCGGGTTGGTGCGACGCCGTGGAGGGCAACACGACGTTCTACGCGATCCCGGCCCGGGACACCGTCGCGTCGTGGGCCGCGCAGACGGATCCCGACTTCCGGTTCGTCCCCAAGCTGCCCAAGGTCATTACGCACGAACGCCGGCTCACCGACGTCGGCGAGCCGCTGCGTGCCTTCCTGCACGCGATCGAGCCGCTCGGCCCGCGGGCCCACGCCCTCTGGATCCAGCTGCCGAGCTCGTTCGCCCCCGCCGACGTGCCGGCCCTGAGCCGCTTCCTGACACGGTTACCGCAGACCCACCGGTACGCGGTGGAGGTGCGCCATCCCGCGTTCTTCACGGACGCCCACGCGGTCCGGCTGCTCGGCTCGGCACTCGCCGCCGCCACTACCGAATGGATCCCCTTCGACACGACCACCTTCTTCGCGAACCCGCCGACCAGCGACGCGGAGCGGGACGCCTGGACCAAGAAACCCCGGGTTCCGCTCCGGTCGCTCGCGCTGACCGACCGGCCGATCGTCCGCTACCTCGGCCGGGACGACCCGGCCCGCACGGTCGAGGGGTGGCAGCGCTGGGTCGACGTGACCGTCACCTGGCTACGCGAGGGGCGCTCACCGACGATGTTCGTGCACACCCCGGACAACGCCGACGCGCCGGCGCTCGCCCGCCGCTTCCACGACGAGGTACGGGCGCGGCTGCCCGAGCTGGAGCCGCTGCCCGAGCCGATCCCGATCGAGCCGCTGACGCTCTTCTGACCCACCACGGTCAGCGCTGCCGCTCCAGCAGGTCGTCGAGGTGGCCGGCCGTGCTTGTCACCGGCGGCGACTACCAGGGAGGTGACGGGATACACGCGAGACCCGGGCCGGCCGGCGTCGGCCCCGGCCCGGGTTCACCGGCTCAGCTGGCGAGGAAGGTCCGCCACTGCCCGGCGGGGTAGGTGAGGAGGGTGCCGGCACCCGTCGCCTGACCGGTGCAGTCCGCGGTGTAGTAGAAGACGACGTCCTGGAAGCCACTCCAGCCGACGTGGCTGTCGGCGGTCTGGGGCAGCGGCGTGCACTCGCCGGTCGGGGCCGGGAAGTGCGCGACCACCGTGCGGAAGCTGCCACTGTAGAAGGTCAGACCGGATTCCTGTGCCGAGGCGGGAGAGGCCAGGACCCCGAGCCCGGCGGTCAGGATCGCGGACATGGTCAGCACTGCGCTGGCTCGGGCTGCTCTTGCTCGCATGCAGGGACTCCAATGCGTCGATGGACCTTCCGACCATCGTCGCCGCCCTTTGTTGACATCGCAAGCATTTGGTTGGGATGTTCACCGTGCCGGCGGGCTCAGTCCCAGTCAGCCGGGTCGGCGGTCTGCCGTACCAGGTCCGCCGCCCGGTCGGCGTCCAGTCCGCTGGCGACGAGCAGGTCGTAAGCGGTCATCCGGAACTCACCGACGGCGATCATGCCCGAATAGCCCAGCCGGTGGGTGTGCGGGCGCATCAGGTCCGGCACCGCGTCCCCCTCCGCCCTTGCGACCAGTTCGACGGCGGCCAGGATCTGCTGGCGCGCCTCGCGTGGTTCCGCCCCCGCGCGGATCGCGCATCTCAGCGTCTGCACGCTGGTAGCAGCAGGTCGATCCCCTCGGGGATCTCGTCCGGTATCGGCTCGTCGAGCCGAAGTGCCCTGGTGAGCCGCCGCGCGATGGACCGGCAGCCGCGCAGGCTGCGCTCCATGTGTCGGACAGCCTGGGTGTAGAAGGCCAGCGATGGGCGTTCACGCCGGCGCTGTGGCGCCAGTCGTACCACTTCCTGGGCAGCGCTGAGCCCCTCTTCGAGCGCGGCCAGCCGGGGGCCGAGTTCCCGCAGCGCGGACAGGGCCCGCTCGGCCGCGCCGAGGTCGCGGTGACGCAGGGCCGCGGCCAGGTCGTGGATGGCGGCGACAGCCGGGTCGAGGACGGGTTCGGCCAGCCGCCGTATGGTCCGTTGCGGGTGGATCGGCACCACCAGCAGACCGACCGCCAGCCCGACCAACCCGCCGACCGCGGCGTCGACGAAACGGGGCACCGACAGGTCACGCACGGGCGGTTCCAGGGTGGCGATGAGCACCGCGGTGCCGCCGGCCTGGGTGAGCAGCGAACCACCACCCTTGAGCAGTACCGCGACGATGATCGCCAACACGACGACCACGCCGGTCTGCCACGCCCCGATGCCGAACAGCGGCATGAGGGTGTCACCGACCGCAAGCCCGAGGACGACCCCGACCAGCAGCTCGACGGTGCGCCGCAGGCGTGAGCCCATCGAGGCAGCCACGATGCCGACCGCCGTGGTGGGCGCGAGGACCGGAGTGGGGTTGTCGAGGAACTGGAACCCACAAACCAGGCGAGCGCCGCCGCGATGCCCGCCTGCACGGCGAGCATCCCGTAGAGGCGTATTCGCCACACCCGGGAGCGCAGCGCGTACGACAACCGCCCGCGCAGGCCGGCCCATTCGGTCGGCCCGCGACGATCCGTGCGGGGCCGAGGCGTCGTCGACCGCCGTCTCGTGCTCGCCGGGCATCGCGCCGTCTACCCGGTCGGGGCGAACCTATCCGGGTGCGCGTCTGGCCCCTGAACAGCGCCGTGAACTCCGGTTCGGTACCGGTTGGCACCGAACCGTGTCGGTGTGGCTCAGTGCGCCGGGTTCGGCGTGTGCGGCAGCCGCCCGAGTTGGTGCCAGTCCGTCTCGGCGACCTCGACGTCGTAGTGCGCCGCGGCGGCGAGGATGTTCTGGAAGGCCAGGTCACGCTCCTCATCGGTGACGCCCTGCACCTGGTCGAAGCGGGCGATGGCATTACGGACGTGGCCCGCGTCGGTCATCGGCTCCTTGCGCTTGTCGGGGAACGCGAAGACGCTCTCCGGCAGCTCACGCTTGTCCTTGCCCGACAGGCCGCCGTGCTTCTCGTGGGGCTTCCAGGTCGACTTCATCGCCCACCATTACCCACCTTCCGTGCGTAGCAACGCCGCACCTGCGCTCGGACGCAGCCGGGGCCAGGTTCGTGTCGGCCTGGCCCCGGGGTCCGCTCGGTCAGCTACGCAGCGTCCACTGCTGGTTCGTGCCTCCGTTGCAGGCCCAGAGGATGACCTTCGTGCCGTTGGCGGTGGCGGCGCCGTTGGCGTCGAGGCAGAGCCCGGACTGGGCGTTCGTCACGGTGCCGTTGGCGTTGACGTTCCACTGCTGGTTGGTCCCGCCGTGGCAGTCCCAGATGATCACGGCGGTGCCGTTGGCCGTGCCGCCCCCGGAGGCGTCCAGGCACTTGTTGCCGTACACCATCAGCTGCTTGCCGCTGGTCTGGGTGAACCGCTGGTTGGTGGCACCGGAGCAGTCGTAGAGCTGGACCTGGGTGCCGTTGGTGGTGGTGGAGTTGGGCACGTCCACGCAGCGGCCGGACTGACCACCCACGAGCTGCCCGCTCCCGGTGCCGCTGCCACCGCCCTGCTGCTGCCGGACGATCGAGGCCGACTCCGCCGACCGGTTGCCCTGGGCGTCGACCACGAACAGCCGGTACTCCCCCTGGTTGGTCGGCACGGCGATGGACGTGGCGGTGCCGCCCGCCCTGGTCATCGTCGGTCCGGCGGCGAAGGTGGTGGTGCCGGAGGGCGCCAGCCACACCGACTTGGAGGCGTCGCCGGTGCTCCGGATCGGAATCGACGCCGTCGCGCTGGTGACGAAGGTGCTGGCCGGCAGGACGTAGTTCGGCGCGGAGAAGTTGCTCGCCGGGATGATGTCCCGGTACGCGTCCTCCAGGCCGGAGTTAGCCGCGATGCCGTACGCCGTCGCCGGCCAGACGTAGTCGGAGGAGACGAGGATGTCGGCGACGGTGCTGTTCGGCAGGTTCTTGTTCGACACCTTGTTGATCGGGCCGTAGATCTGCGTGATGCTCAGATCGTGCTTCCGACCGAAGTCGTCGGAATTGATCATCCAGGTGACGTTCTTGTCGATGCTCAGGACGTTGTCCCGGAAGGTGATGAACGCCGATCCCTCGTCCGGGTGCAGCCCGTACTTGTGACCCGAGGGAACGCCCTGGAGGTAGTTGTTGGTGATCGTCGTCCCGGGCTGGCTGCCGAGCGTGTAGATCGGCGCCGTGTCGCTCAGGCGCTGCACCGTGTCGATGATGTGGTTGTAGCTGATGGTGTTGTTGCGCGCCGTGGTGGTCGGTCGGTTCGGCGTGATCGAGCCCGACGATCCGTCGAAGTTCCACCAGCCCCAGCCGAGGGTGATGCCCGACCAGGGGGCCTTCTCGATCCGGTTGCGCTGGATGGTGAGCGTGTCGACGAAGTACGCCGAGATGGGGCTGTGCCCGTTGAACAGGACGGCGCTGTCGTAGAGGTAGTTGTTCTTGATGTCGATGTTCTTCGGCAACCCCTCGACCTGGGGGCTGTACTTCTCGTTGTTGCTCGAGGTGCCGTCGCCGATGAAGACGTGCTGGGGATGACCGATGTTGATGGCGGACCCGGCCACGTCGTTGGCGTGGTTGCCGATCAACTGCGAGCCCTGCACGTCGTTGACCATGCTGACGCCGTCCGCGCCGGTGTGGTGGATCCGGTTGCGCTGCAGGAGGATCCCGTCGGCGTTCTGCACCTGGACGATGGCGGGGGTGACGTCCACGTTGCGGTAGTAGTAGACGTGGAAGTTGCCCTTGGCGTACACCTGGGCGCCGAGGTTGCCCTGCTGGGCCTGCTTGAAGGACGAGCCGGCGACGTTGAACAGGTTCCAGTCGGAGTGCCGCACGGTCAGGCCGGAGAAGGTGATGTTGCGCGCGTGGTTGCTCGTCGAGCTGCCGGCGACCCGCAGCACTGTGGTGACGTTGTTCGGCGCGTAGACCGTCGCCGTCGACATGTTCTCCGAGCTGGCCTTGTAGTAGTAGACCGTCTGGCTGCCCTTGTCGAAGTAGAACTCGCCGGGGGCGTCCAGGAACTCGTAGGCGTTCATCACCTTGTGCGTGCCGCCCGACTGCGCGTTGCCGTTGAACGCGCCCTGGGCGATGGCCCCGCCCGGCTGCTGGAGCAGGGCGACCCGACTCGCGCCGTCGGAACTCGTGGTCACCTGCCGCACACCGACGATGGCAGTGGTCCAGGTCGTACCCGTCTCGATCTCGATGTCGTCCTGGTTGCGGGCGATGGACGGGAAGTCGCTCAGGCTGTAGCGGGAGCCGTCACACTGCGACCCCGACTCCCAGGCCCAGGAGGCCTGACCGGCGTTGATGGTGTACGTCCCGTAGCAGCCGCCCGAGCTGATCGTCTTCGACGCCATGTACGCGCGCTTGTCGTTGACGTAGAGCGCCCGCAGCTTGTTGGAGCGGTTCAGCGGCGCCTTCCAGATGTTCCCGCTGTGCTGGGTCCACCCGGTCACCTGGACCCCGCCCTCGAGGACCGGCGTCTCACCGGTGTAGGCGGCGTAGCTGATCCGGAACCCGTTGTTGCCGGAGTCGGCGGCACCGAACTCGACGGTGCTGGTGACCGGATAACTGCCGCCGCGCAGGTAGACGTTGATGTCGCCGGTCATGTTCGTGTTGACCGTGCGGACGACGTCCCGCGCGCGTTGGATCGTCCGGAATGGAGACGTCAGCGTGCCGGGGTTGGCGTCGTTGCCGTCGGGGGCCACGTAGTAGGTCGCCTGGACCGCGGCCGAGGCCGGCAGTTGATCGGTCAGCACGGCCGGCAGCGTGGCGGCGACGAGAGCCGCCGCCGCCAGCAGCGACGTTCGAGCGGTGGACACGATTGACCTCACGTACTGTTCCTCTCATTTTGCCGTCGGCAGGGGACCCCGTGCGTATCGAACGATGAGTACGGAAACAGCGACACCATCAGGGCCGGCGGGGCTTTCGACGCCCAACCGCACTCTCTTGTTAATCGCCTCGAAATCTTCCCGAAGCGTAGGTCACACGTGTGATGAATGCAACCGGCAATCGGCGGACGTCTATGCGCTAATGCTGACGAAGCCGGCAGAAAGCCCAGACCTGACGGGCCTCGAAACACGGTCGTCGGATGAATCCCCGTCGAGGCGGGGCAGCACATCCGGTCGCCGGAGCCGGCACGCGACCGGTGGGCGCACCGCACTGCGGCACGCGCGTGGACCCCGGCGGGGCGCGACGACCGCCCCGGCCCGGGCTCCGTCAGCGGATGGCGAAGGTCGTCAGCCGCAGCGGGGAGTCGAACACCAGGTACACGTCGTGCGTGCCGGCCACCCGGGCCAACTCGGCGCTGGTGCTGACGTACCGGTAGTCGTCTCCGGTGCTGGGCACCGGGATCGTGCCCAGCAGTCGCCCGGTGGGCGATCCCAGTCGGATCTGGATGGCGCCGGCGCCCGCTCCGGCCTTGGCGACCGTCGCGGTGACGGTGCGCGCTCCGGCACGCAGGGCGGAACCGTCGAAGGAGATCCACTGACCGGCCTCGGTGGCGCCGACGGCAGTGCCACGCGCCTTCGACTCGTCGACCAGCCGGGCACCCGCGTACCTGTCGAAGTTCTCCGCCCGGGTGGGTCGGGACAAATCCCGGGCCGGGATCGTCTCGCCCCGTACCCGGACCGCCGCCCGGGCCCTGACGTCCCCGACGGACGAGCCGGCCAGCAGGTCGTAGGTGGACGACTCGACCACCCAGCGACTGCGGGTGACGTCCCAGTGCGCCAGGTCGGCGGCGGGCAGCCGGAGCGTCACGGTCCGGGTCTGCCCGGGTGCGAGTTCCACCCGCTGGAACGCCTTGAGCTGGCGCAACGGTGTAGTGTCCCGCGAGGTGCGCTGGTGGGTGTAGAGCTGGACCACCTCGGAGCCGGCCCGGCCGCCGACGTTCGTCACGTCGACGCTGGCCGTGATGGTGCCGTCGGCGCCCACCGACCCGCCGCCGGTACGCAGCTGGCCGTACCGGAAGCGGGTGTACGACAGCCCGTGGCCGAACGGGTAGAGCGGCTTCGCTTTGCTGTACAGGTAGGTCTGCTCCGACGAGATGATGTCGTATTCCAGCAGGTCGGGCGGCAGCTGCGCGTCCGATCGGTACCAGGTCTGGGTCAGCCGGCCGGACGGGTTGCGGTCGCCGAACAGGACGTCGGCGACCGCGTGCCCGGTCTCCGCGCCGGCGTGGGTGGTCCAGACGATGGCCGGTACGTGCTCCTGCGCCCAGGCGGTGGTGACCGGGTAGCTGGTCTGGAGCACCAGCACGGTCCGCGGGTTGGCGGTGGTCACGGCCTTGACCAGCGCCTCCTGGCCGGCGCTCAACGCCGTCGAGGTTCGGTCGTGCGCCTCGCGGCCGTTGATGAACGGGTTGCTGCCGACGACGAGCACCGCGGTGTCGGCAGCCTTCGCCGCCGCGACCGCCCGGTTGATTCCGTTGCTGATGACCTCACGGCTGAACCGGGTGGCGGCGTCCGGGGTCGCCGCGCCGAGGGTGAGCGCGCCGTCGTCGCCGACCGTGACGTACGTGTTGACGCCGAACCAGCTCTCCTTGGTCTCGTAGCCGGCGTACCGCAGCACCACTGTCCCGTCGGCCTGCGGCTCCAGCTTGAACTGCTGCTGCACGTACCAGCCGTTCGGCTGCTCGTCGCGGGTGACGAACGGACCCCAGTTGTAGCCGAGGTAGCGGCCGTTGGCGGCGTTGCGCAACGTCACCACGCCCTGTCCCCAGTCGACCTCGTCGAACTGGGCGACGAGCGCCGGGGTGGCGCCGGTCCCGAGCACCCGGTCGGCGTCGGTGGTGCCGGTGGCCGAGACGTACCGGCCGGTCGCCGCGACCTTCAGCGCGATCCGGTCCGCCCCGTCGAGCCCACTGACGCTGGCGCTGTCACCCAACCGTTCGCGGATGCCGTCGAGCGCCGTCACCTGGTACGGCAGGTCGCCGCCGTACCAGTCGGAGTAGAGCGTGTCGGCCAGCGGGCCGAGCACGGCCACCTTGCGGGTGCGGGCCGGGTCCAGCGGAAGCGCCTGCCGGGAGTTCTTCAGCAGCACCATCGCCTCGCCGGCGGCCTGGCGGGCGAGCCGCTGGTGTTCCGGGCTGTTGATGACGTCCGGGGTGATGCCGCCGTACCGGCCGCCGCCCGGGTCGAACTCCCCGAGCCGGAACCGGATGGTCAGGATGTCCCGGATCCGGGCGTCGATGTCCCGCTCGGTGAGCAGGCCGGTGGCGAGGGCCTGCTTGATGGCGGTGACTGTCGGCTGGGCGTTGGTGTCGTCGGTGATGAAGCTGCTGAGTCCGGCCTTGATGATCGCCGCGTTCGCCTCGGCCTGGGTGCTGTAGTACTTCTGCGAGTTGACGAGGTTGTTCGGCGCCCAGGCGTCGGTGACGTTCATCAGGGTCTGGTCGGTCCAGCCGCGCACCACGGTGGCCAGGTCCGGGTCGACCGTCGCGGGACGTCCGTTGACCAGGTTGTAGGCGGCCATCATCCCGGTCGCCGCATCGGCGGCGATGGCCGGCTTGAAGGCGGCGCGATCGTACTCGTTGAGCACCCGCGGCGGCACGTTCGACGAGGTGACGTCCCGCCGGACCTCGTTGTTGTAGGCCAGGTAGTGCTTGAGGGTGGGGGCGCTCTTCAAGTGGTTCGGGTCGCCACCGGTCATCCCCGCGCCGTACGCGGTGGAGATCGCGGCGGTCAGCAGCGGATCCTCCGAGTAGCCCTCCTCGTTGCGGCCCCACCGGGGGTCGCGCAGCAGATTGACCACCGGCGCCCAGAGATTGAGACCCCACACCCGGGGGTTCTGCGCGTGGTACCCGCGCGCCTCGTCCCCGACGGCGGACCCCACCCGCTGGATCAGGTCGGGGTTCCAGGTGCTCGCCATGCCCACCGGCTGCGGGAAGGCGGTGCCGCGCGCCTTGACCACCGCGCCGTTGTTGTCGATGTCGGTCGACCAGGCCACCCCGTGCAGCGCCTCGGTGCCGGTCTTGAACAGCCCGATGCCCAGCCGGGGAACGGCTGGCTGGTACTGGTGCAGCCAGGAGATCTTCTCGTCCAGTGTGAGCCGCCCGAGCAGGTCGTCGACCCGCGTGTGCACCGGCAGGTGTGGGTCTCGGAACGGGTAGGTGGGATCGGCGAGCGCGGTGCCGGGAACGGCCGGCAGGGCCAGCAGGGCGAGCGCGAGCGCGGTGATGCCGCGCCGAAGGCGCCAGTTCCGCATGCGGATTCTCCTCATGTCGTACGACCGGCGCCAGACAGCGCCGAGACCGGCGTGGCCAGGCTCGACACCCGGCTGACGGGCCTGAACGACGGATCGTCGAAGCGCTTCGACGACCCGGCCGCGTTACCACGGCCATGAATGTCGTGATTCGCGAAACTATAGATGCGCGCCAATAGTTGGGCAACCATGCCGAAGCGTCGCCCGCGCCATTCTGCGACCGTCGGCCGGTGCCTGCCACCGAGCCGACACGACCCGGTGAGCCGCCGTGCCGGCTGGCGCTGGACCTGGCCACCCGCAGGAATCTACAATCTTCGTTGTTAACGCTCACACTCGTCCCAGTGCTGAGGCGGCATCGCCGTGCCGATGTGACGATCGGCGCGTGCCGGGAACCCCCGGCAACCGGCGGCTGCCCGGTCCGGCCGACCCGTCCCCGGAACGGGTCGCCGCCCGACCGTGGCAGCTTCCATCCACCGGCACCACGCCCTCGGCCTGCTCGATTAACCCAAGGGAGAGATCCATGCGAACGAGGGCACGATGGCTCGCGACGCTCGCCACGCTCGGTGTCGTGTCGCCGGGGTGCTGACCCCCGGCAGCCCGGCCAACGCGGAGTCCAACGGCGGGGTGCGCGTGATGCCGCTCGGCGACTCCATCACCGAGGGCACCCAGGTGCCCGGCGGATACCGCATCGGGCTGTGGCAGCGCCTCGTCAACGGCCGGTACACGGTGGACTTCGTCGGGTCGCAGTTCAACGGGCCCGCCAGCCTGGGTGACCACGACCACCAGGGGCACCCCGGCTGGCGCATCGACCAGATCGACGCCAACATCGTCAACTGGCTGAACACCCAACGGCCGCAGACCGTCCTGCTGCACATCGGCACCAACGACATCCTGCAGAACTACAACGTGAGCACCGCGCCGAACCGGCTCTCCACGCTCATCGACCGCATCACCAGCACCGTGCCCACCGCCGAGGTGTTCGTGGCGCAGCTCATCCCGCTCTCCAACAGCAACCAGGAGGCGGCCGTCCGCACCTTCAACGCGGCGATCCCCGGCATCGTGCAGAGCAAGGTGAACGCCGGCAAACGGGTACACCTGGTCGACATGCACAGCGCGCTCACCACCGCCGACCTGATCGACGGCATCCACCCCACCTCCGGCGGCTACGACAAGATGGCCGCCCGCTGGTACAGCGCCCTCCAGTCGGTGCCCGGCAGCATCGGCAACCCGGGCAGCGGCGGCGGGCAGACCACGAGCATCGTGGGCACGCTCTCCGGCAGGTGCGTCGACGTTCCCGGGTCGTCCACCACCAACGGCATCCAGGTGCAGCTCTGGGACTGCCACGGCGGCACCAACCAGCGGTGGACCTACACCACCGGCAAGGCGCTCACCGTCTACGGCAACAAGTGCCTCGACGCCGCCGGTTACGGCACCTCCCCGGGCACCCAGGTCACCATCTACGACTGCCACGGCGGAACGAACCAGCAGTGGAACGTCAACGCCAACGGCACCATCACCGGGGTGCAGTCCGGCCTCTGCCTGGACCCCACCAACCAGGGCACCGGCAACGGCACCAAGCTCGTCCTCTGGACCTGCACCGGCCAGGCCAACCAGCAGTTCAGCCGCCGATAGCCGACGCGACCTCGACGACCAGCCATGCCGCCGAACCTCGTGTTCGGCGGCGCGGCTGCCTCGCCGCGTACACCCGGTAGGGCCTGCCCCACCGCCGACCCTCCCGCTCACCGGCTGTCACCGCACCGATCCGCTTCATAGGGTCGCAGGAAAGTGACGGAACACGCTGCGGGGGTGGTCGCGTGACCTTTTCCATCGAGAATTCGCCAGTCGAGAATCGAGCGTCGTCCGGGGCGCCATCCCGGATCGTCGACGTCGACGCGCTGCGTGCCGTGGCGCTGCTGCTCATCCTGATTGTCAACATCGCCTTCTTCGCCTCCGGCTACTCCTTCCATCTGGTTGCGGATCCCGCGCACGACTCGTGGGGCGACCAGGCGATCCGGTGGATGGTCGAGCTGCTCCTCGCAATGAAGGCGTACCTGCTCTTCTCCTTCCTGTTCGGCTACAGCTTCACGCTCCAGCTCGATTCCGCCGCGCGGCGCGGCGTCGACATCGCCCCACGGTTCCGGCGACGGCTGGCCGGGCTCTTCGTGCTCGGCATCCTGCACGCGGTGCTGCTGTTCCAGGGCGACATCCTGACCACCTACGCACTGCTCGGCCTGGTACTGCTCGCCATGCGAAGAGTCCGCGCCAGCACCGCGGTACGCGCCGCCGTAGTGCTGACCGGCGCGATCGGCTTCGTTCTCGCGCTCGCCGCCACGGGCGGGACCCACTTGGTCAGCGATCCGGCGACAGCACTCGCGGCGGGGCAGCGGTCGACCGAGGCCCTACAGGGCGGGATCGGCTCGGTGATCACCGAGCACGTCCGTCAGCTGCCGGCGATGTTCGGCGCGCTCCTCGTGCAGGGGCCGCTCGCCCTCTCGGCCTTCCTCTTCGGGTACGCCGCCGGACGGCGCCGGCTACTCACCGACGTCACCGGGAACCGGCAGCTCCTGCGCCGGGTCCAGCAGCTGGGCTATCCGATCGGCCTGGCCGGTGCGGTGATCTTCGCAGCGGGCGGGGGCACCGCCAACCTGACCGGGCTGACGGCGGGCGTGCTCACCGCGCCGCTGCTGGCGGCCGCGTACGCCGCCACCCTGCTCCAGTTCTTCCAGACCGACCGGGGGCGGCGGGTCGTCGCCGTACTCGCGCCGGCCGGACGAATGTCCCTGTCGAACTACCTGGGTCAATCGCTGCTCTGCGTGCTGATCTTCACCGGCGTCGGGCTGGGCCTCGCCGGTGCCGTCGCGCCCCCGGCGGTCGTCCTCATCGCGGTCGCCATCTACTGTGCGCAGCTCGCCGCCAGCGCGGTGTGGATGGCCCGGTTCCGGTACGGGCCGGTGGAGTGGCTGTTGCGGGCCTGGACCGAGCGGCACTGGCCACGGCTGCGGGCCACGGACCCGGCCTGACGGCACCGTGGCCAGCACCAACCATCCGCGACGCCCGGCTACAGGTCGTCGCTCCCGATCCGGACGACCGGCGTGGTGTCGCGGTTGACCAGGAACTCCGGCCGGGTCGGGTTGGCCGGGGCGTTGCTCACCCGGTTGTACGTCACCAGCATGATCGCCCTGCGCTGCTCGGACGTGTTGTTCGACGACGAGTGGACGATGTTCGGGTGGAACGCCGTGACCGCCCCGGCCGGACCGGTCAGCGGCACGACCCCGTAGGCATCGACGAGCGATTCGACCAACTCGTCCGGGACGGTGTACTCCAGTGCGGCGGCCACGTGCTTGCGCCAGTCGTGGCTCGCCTGCCGTTCGCTGGACGCGGGACCGATCATTCCGAGCTCGTGGCTGCCGGGGATGACCCGTAGCGGCCCGTTCGCCTCGGTCACGTCGTCGAGGAAGACCGCGATGTTCACCGCGTCCGGAGCGGCCATGCCATCCTCCCGGTGCCAGAACACGAAGTCCTGGTGCCACGGCCATGCCGCTCCCTCGCGCGGCTGCTTCATGTTGACCTTGAACTGGTAGACGTACGCCGGCCCGCCGAGCAGCGCCTCCGCCAGATCGACGAGCATCGGCAGGCGTACGACCCGATCGCAGACCTGGTCGAAACGGTGACAGCCGTGCACCGCACGGATGACCGAGGTTCCGGACTCGTAGACGATCTCCGGACGCTCCTGCTCGCTGATGGCCGCGATCGCCTGGCGTAACTTCGCCACGTTCTCGTCCGTCAACCGTTGCTCAGGCGCGCAGTACCCGTTCTTGCCGTACGAGGACACCAGGTCCGGCCATTCGTGATTCACTCGCATGCGATTTCGTCCTTCCGATCCGACGTCAGACGTAGCCGCGGGCATGTGCTTCGTAGAGTTCGGCGTACTCACCGTCCAGCGCCATGAGCTCGCGGTGGCTGCCCTGCTCGATGACAGTGCCGCCGGAGAGCACGACGATGTGGTCCGCCATGCTCACCGTCGAGAACCGGTGCGAGACCAGCAGGACGATCCCGCCCCGCACCTGTCGAGCGACCCGCGCGGCGCCCACGAACTGCTCGTACAGGTCGTTCTCCGCCTGTGGATCCAGCGCGGCGGTCGGCTCGTCCAGCACCGCCAGCAGCGGCGTCCGCCTCATCAGGGCACGACCGAGCGCCAGCTTCTGCCACTGCCCGTGGGAGAGCTGGGTGCCGTTGAACAACGTGCCGAGCTGCGTCTCCAGCCCATCGGGCAACTGTTCCACCAGGGCCGTCGCACCCGCCTCCGCCACCGCCGTCTGCACCGCCGTCCGGTCCGACACGCGACGCAGGTCGCCGACCCCAACGGTCTCCCGCACCCGGGTCTCGAGCTTGGCGTAGTCCTGGAAGGCCCCGGTGAGCTCGCTGCTCCAGGCGACCGGGTCGATGTCCGCAAGCGGTGTGTCGTCGACCAGGATCGCGCCCCGGCTCGGCCGGTACATGCCCATCAGGAGTTTGACGAGGGTGGTCTTGCCGGCGCCGTTCATGCCGACGAGCGCCACGACCGAACCGGCCTTCAGGTCCAGGTCGATGTCGGCGAGCAGTTCGGTACCGGCGCCCGGATAGCGGAACGAGACACCGCGCAGGCGCAGGCCGTTCGTGAGCTGGGCGGGCGGCGCGGCACCGCCGGACCGGCGTTGCCGTTCGGCGTGGTCCGCCAGCCACAGGTACTGCTCCAGCGCGTGGTTGGCTTCGGCGACCTGACCGACGCCGGAGACCGTCGCGGTCAGTTGGACCCGCAGGTAGCTGGCGAGGCTGGCGACCAGGATGAGCCCACCGACGGTTCCCCTGCCCTGGCCGAGCAGGTGGACGACCAGGGCCAGCGCCCCGACGTGCCCGGCTCCGAAACACACCCACCCGGCGGCGTGCGCCGCCGCGGCCCGGACCCGGGCCGCGACGAGTACCCGGGTGGTCGCCTCCCAACTCGCGTCGGCCGCCCGGCTCACCACGGGTACGGCCCCGGAGATCCGCAGCTCCTTAGCGGGACCGGCGGTGGTGCACAGCTCGTGCAGGTTCTTCTCCTTGCGCACTGTCGCGGCGGTGCGGTCCTTGGCCTGGGAGATGCGGCGGGTCGCGTAGCGGGACAACAGCAGCGGCGGCGCGGCGAGCACGGCGAGCAGCGTCAGCGCCGGATGCACGAGATACAGCAGCAGCACGCTGAGTGCCAGGCTCACGAACGAGGTGAACGTGCCGAGCGCCGTCCAGCAGACCCCGGCCAACGACTCGGTGTTCCGCTCCAGTTGGCTGATCCGGTCCACGTCCTGCGGCCGTTCCAGATGGCTCACCGTCGGTATCGAGGCGACCGTGGTGAGGATCTCCTGACTGATCACGATGTCGACCCGCTCGGTCAGGTCGACCTGGAGGTTGTGCTGGACCCGCTGCGCGGTGGCGACGACGGCGTAGGCCAGCGCACCGAGGCACGCGGCCAGCGCGATGGTGGGCAGCAGCCCCACCCGCGCGCTGTCGACCAGCCAGCGAAGGCTCGCCCCGGTGGTCGCGATGGAGGCGGCGTTCACCCCGGCCAGGGCGAGAATGAGGAACACCACGCGCCGGTCGCGCGCACGGCGATCCGCATCAGGTGACGGAGCACCCGGATCTTGGCCGTCATGACGTCACCGGGTCCCGAGGCGACCGGAACCTGCGCGCCTGCAACTCGTAGAGCTGCGCGTACCGGCCCGAACCGGCGACCAGCTCATCGTGGGTGCCCTGCTCGACGATGCGCCCGGCCTCCAGGAAGACGATGCGATCGGCCCGGCGCACCGTCGAGAGTCGGTGCGAGATGAGGATGATCGTCGCGTCGGTGACCGCGCCGATGACCCGGCCGTAGAAGTCGGCCTCCGCGCGTACGTCGAGATGGGCGGTCGGCTCGTCGAGGACGAGCACGCGCCGGCCGTGCCGCACCGCGTAGAGCGCCCGGCCGATGGCGATGGTCTGCCACTCGCCGCCCGACAGGTCGATGCCTCCGGTGTAGTCCCGAGCCAGCAGCGAGTCGAGCCCTGCGGGGAGCCGGGCCAGGAGAGCACCGCCTCCGGCGAGTTCCAGGGCCGCTCGGATCGCCTCGTCGTCCGGCGGCACCTCCGGCGCGCCGAGAACGATGTTCTCGCGTACGGTGCCCGGATACCGGACGAAGTCCTGGAAGACCGCTGTGATGTGACGGCGCCAGTGGTCCGGGTCGACTTCGGCCAGGTCGACGCCGTCGGCGGTGATGCGGCCCGCCGTGGGTTTGTACAGACCCGCGAGCACCTTGACCAGAGTGGTCTTACCCGCGCCGTTACGGCCGACCACCGCCAGCACCTCGCCGGAGCCGACGTTCAGGTCCAGTCGGTCGAGCACCGGACGGGTGGCACCCGGATAGCGGTGCGACAGCCCCTGGAACCGAAGGCTCGCCGGGGTCGCCGACACCGGCAGCTCGCGCCGACCGCGGTCGGCCTCGCTGACCGCCAGCCGGGCGTACGCGCGTAACGCCCCCTTGCCGTGCTCGATGTCGAAGGCCTCCCAGCCCATGTTGCCGATGGCGAACACCCCCCAGGCGGCCACGACCACCGTGATCAGGTCGGCGACCGTCATCGAGCCGGACTGGACGGCGGCGGCCGGCACGTAGAACGCGGCGAACCCGCTCACCGCCGCGAGCAGGAACGTCCAGCCCTGGGCGCGGAGGATCCGGCGGCGCTCGCGCCACAGCTCGGTGATCCAGCCCAGCGCCTGGTCCTGTCGTCGGTCGGCCAGCCACCGCGCCAGCCCGAAGAGCCGGACCTCCTTCGAGGTATCCAACCCGGTCAGCGTGCTCGACCAGTAGTCCATCCGGAGCCGGTCGTCGGTCCAGACGTCCCACAGGACGTTGAGGTGGATCCACTGCCGCCTGATGATCGACCGCATCACCAGGATCATCGCCAGCACCCCGACCGCCAGCAGCGGCGAGTACCCGGCGATCACGGCGGCCGAGGCCAACGCGCTGAACATCCGGCTGAGGACCGTGAGCTGACCGGTCGCCGCCGTACCGGGGGTGCGTTCGCGCCAGCCGCCGAGTTCGGAGGCGCGCCCGACGGCCACCACGTACTCGTTGTCCTCCAGGTAGCGGATGCCGGGCGTGGCCGCGACCCGGGCCCGGATCCGGGCCCGGAAGCGACCGTCGACGCGACGCGACGCGAGCAGTTCCAGTGGCTCGCGCAGCGCCTCCCCCACCTGACTCAGCAGGATGAGGACGGCGATCACGCACAGCGGGGCCAGCAGCCCGGCCAGCGACCAGCCGACATCGGCCTCCCGGACCAGCCAACCGGTCGCCAACGCGACACCCGGCGGTGCCACCGCGACGACCAGGTGCGTCGCCAGCAGACCGGTCATCGCGACGCCGCCCACGGGCTTGAGCAGGCGGAGGAGGGCGACCCGGTCGCGCCAGAGTTCCTTCAGCCAGCCCAGCCTCATCCGCGTACCGCCCGAGCGCAGCGTCGCGTCATCTGCTCGGTGTCGCACTCGGTCGAGGTGGCGATCGTCCAGAGTTCGTGATCGAACCACCGCACCAGGTGATCGAGGCGCTCCGCCGACAGCAGGGACGGATCGACCCGAACCGTGATCGACAATCCGTCACCGCCCTGGACCTTCAGGTCGAGTCGCGGCCCCACCTGTCGACTCGGGTGGACCCGTTCCACCACGGCCTGGCGTTCGTCCGGCGGTGGGCCGGTTCCGGCGTCCTGGCGCACGTCGAATGCCTGCCAGTTGAAGAAGCAGTCGAAGTCCAACTCGACTCCACGGGCCCGGAAGACCTGCTCGCGGACGCTGTCGAGGTCGTACATCCCGTGCCAGTAGGCGCGGAGGCTCATTTTGCTTACCGTCTCCGTCAGGCGTGCGAAGTCACCGCCGACCGGTGCACCGACCACGGGCACCGGGGCGTACTGGTTCATCGAACTCACGATCCCCTGCCAGCGCGGCAGACTCCGATTGCCGGCCTGCAGGGTCAGCGCCAGGTCGGGTAGGCCCAGCATCTCCCGGGCGGCGATGGCGTACAGGGACAGGAGCACGTTGTGCGGTGAGGCCCCCAGTCGGTGGGCGGCCACGCCGAGGGCGTACCGCGCGCGGGCCGAGCGCAGCACGACACCGAGCCGACCCACGCTCCCGGCCTCCGTCGACCAGGGAAAGACGTCGGCGGGCAGGTCCCGCAGCAACCCGTCCCAGTATCTCGTCGTGGCGTCGCGCCTGCGTCGCCACTCATCCGAGCGCTGGAAGTCGGCCAACTGCTGCGGCTGGGGCGGCGCGGCGGCGAGCAGTTCCTCGTCTCTGTCGCTTCCGGAGCCGAGCAGCGCCCGGAGTTCCGCGGCGACCCGCCGCAGCCCCCAGCCGTCGGAGACGATGTGGTCGACGATGAGGCCGAGGACTACCGGCCGTCCCCCGTCGGTGATCACGACCGCGCGCCAGCAGGCCCCCGCGTCCCAGTCGAAGGGCCGCCGACAGGTGTCCCGGATCGCCGTCGTGGCCTCCTCCGCCCCGCCGCCGGGCAGTTCGACATGGACCAGTTCCGGATGCCAGGTCGGCGAGACGACCTGACCCGGCCCGCGCGGACCGTCGAGAAAGCGGCTGCGCAGCGACTCGTGCCGCTGGGCCACCACGGTCAGCGCCGCGACGATGTCGTCGTCGGTGCGGGCGGCCGGGATCGGCACCAGGCTCACCAGGTAGGTCTCCGCCCAGCGGTCGAGCGGGAGGGTCTGCATCACCCGGTAGACGGACAACTGTCCGAAGGACAACGGAGCCACTGTCCGTCCCGCCGACAGTGGCGGCGTGGCCGCCAGCGTGATTCCGGTGGGAGGCCGCGTCACGGCGCCGCTGCCCCGGCCGCCGCGGGTGAGTTGACCAGCTGGGCGTACGCCCGAACGGTCGCGGCCTCCCCGGACGGCGGCGGGACCTGTCGGCCCAGCTGCTGTCCCAACCGGGCGGCCACCTCCACCGCTGTCTGCGAGTCCCCGCCGAGGTCGTAGAAGCTGTCCGTGAGCCCGATGTCGTCTATCTTCAGGACCTCACAGAACGCGTCGGCCACCGCGCGGTCGGCTCTGCTCCACCGGCCGCTGGCCGCGGCATCCGTCGCCTCACCGACCGGCGGCGGCTCCGGGAGGGACCGCGTGTCGACCTTCCCGTTGGCGTTCACCGGAAACTCGGCCATGACCATCATCCGAGCCGGAATCCACTGCGGCGGGAACTTCCGCCGCAGCGCGTCCCGCACGGCCACGGGCTCGACGCGTGCCCCCTCCTCGGGCAGCAGGTACGCGTCCAGCCTCGCCCTGCCGTCGGCGAGCCTGGGCAGCACCAGCGCCTCCTTGACCCCGACAATGGTGCGCAACGCCTCCTCCAGTGCCGCCGGCTCCACCCGATGCCCGCGAATCTTGACCTGACGGTCGGCCCGGCCGAGCAACGTCACCACGCCTTCGGCGTCGATCCTGGCGAGGTCACCTGTCCGCAGCAGGCGGGCACCGTCGGCACGCCACGGGTGGGGCACCCAGCGCTCGGCGGTCAGGTCGGGCTGGCCACGGTAGCCACGGGCGATGGACGGACCGCCGACCAGCAGTTCCCCAACCTCCCCCACCGGCACCGGCACGAAGTCGCGGTCCACAATGTAGGCGTCGAGATTGTCGACCGGCCGGCCGATCGGCACGTTGCGGCCGACCTCCTCGGTGCCGGTCAGCCAGTGGCAGAAGCAGCCGTGCGTCTCGGTCAGGCCGTAGTGGTTGACCACCACGCGCTGCGGGTCGGCACCCATCCACTGTTTGATCTCCCGGCTGAAGGTGAGCGGTTCACTGCCGACCATCAGCTGGCGTGCCAGGCCGCCCGCCGGGACACCCCGAGCCATCAGCATCCGGATGTGGGTGGGGGTCAGCTTCAGCAGCCCGCCCGAGGTCTGCCGGGCGACGTCGGCCAGGGTGTCGGTCGACGCGCCGTCGGGGACGACGACGATCGGCCAGCCCGACACCAGTGGCGTGAAGATCGTCGTCAGCGAGCCGAGGAAGAACAGGGAGGCACTGAGGAACGTCACCTCGTCCGGGCGGTGAGCGAATGCCTCCCGGCACCAGAGGGCGTAGTTGACGAGCTGCCGGTGGGTGCCCTCGACGCCCTTCGGCGCGCCCGTCGTGCCCGAGGTGTAGAAGATGTACGCCAGGTCCCGGCCGGTGGCCGGCTGCGGGGTGGCCTCCGCAGCCGCGGCGCGGGAGGCGATCGTCGACGGCGTCAGAACAACGTCGGCGACCGGGGAGAGCTGCCCGAGGAGCCGGTCGGCCGTGATGACGATCGGCGCGCCGCAGTCCTTGATGATGGCCTCGATCTGGTCCGCAGCCGCGTCGGCGGAGATCGGCACGTATGCGCCACCGGCGTCGAGCACGGCCAGGATCGCCAGTAACGCGTCCGCGCCCCGGGGCAACACCACCGCGACCGGAGCCTCCCGGGCACAGCCCGCCTCCACCAGCACCCGGGCCCACCGCTCGCTGGTATCCAGCACCTCGGCCCGGGTCAGGACGCGGGCACCGTCGATCACCGCGGCTGCGTCCGGCGCGAGCGCCCGGGACCGGATCAGCGCAGTGATCGACAGGTCCGCGACCGGCCGGTCGGGCCCGCTCGCGTGGGACGCGCCCGCGTCGAGTGCTACCGCCGGACGGTCGGGCCGTCCGTCGCGCGGTAGCCGGGGGCCGGCCACCCGACCGCCGGCCCCCTCCCGCCACGTTGTCCTGATCGCGTCCAGGCACTCGCGTCGCGAGCCGGCGAAGCCCACCGGATCCCATCCGCCTGGACGTTGCCGCTCCCGGGGCCAGAGGGACAACTGTCCCTCGGAATTGCCGACGACCTCGAAGAGCGTCTCGTCATAGCCATCCCAGAGTGCCATCTCACTCGCTTCTGCAGTGGGCCACGAGCATCACGTCACCAGCCGGGGGTGGACGCTCAGCTTGGCCGCAGCTTGCTGTGGATCTCGGTCCAGTTCTCGGCGAGCAGGTCGAGGTAACTGGTGAATCCTCGCTCGATGTGCTCGATGTCCTCGACGGACGCGCACGCCTTGGCCGCGGTCGACAGCGAGTGGATCTTGTGCTCCTTCTCGGTCGCGCCGATGTGCAGGTAGAAGAACTCGCAGTCCTCGTGGAACTCCTCCAGCTCGAAGTGCTGCCGGTAGTTCCGGAAGCCCTCGTACAGGTAGACGAGCTGCGGGTAGGCGTGCCATTCCTGAGCCAGCAGGGCACCGCACACCTCCTGCGGGTACGGGCTGGCGAAGAGCTTCTCCCCCTCCGAGATGAGACGGGCGGTCGACGGCAGCAGCGGGGCGTCCACGTTGTGCAGGTCGACTTCCTGCCCGCGCATGCGGCCCAGCAACTTCTGCAGGAAGTCACGCAGCAGCACGGAGTGGACCTTGGACGAGTTGCCGTTGCCCATCTCGTCGTAGAGGTTCTCGACGGTCTCGGCACGAGCCCTGACGTCGGTCATGTTGAGGAACGCGAGCGCGATGCGGATCGGCGTCCGCCGGACCCGCTCGTAGAAGTTCCTGGCCACCAACTCGACCTCGTCCGCGGAGAGCTGCTCGGCCATCCAGAGCTGGTAGAACGGATTCTTCAGCGCCGGGTGCTCCGCGGAGCCACGCGCCAGCGCGAGCAGCCGGCCGTGTGCGTCGTCGTAGCTGAGCTTGGTGGCGGGCTCCAGTACTGCGGTCACTTCATCTCCTGCCGTGGGTGGGACGGGTTGGGAACGGGGTACGTTGGGCCGGAATCGGCCATCGACGGCGCCCGCCTCTTCGCGGACGCAGGCCGAACCCGGCTCGTCAGCCTGAATCTGTCGCGTGCGCATCTCCGCGCACAACGGGCGAACCACTCGCTACGCCGGCACGGCGGTGCGGGTGAGCGTCGGGTCGTCGAGCCGCACGACGGCGCCGAGCCGGTAGGTCTCCTCCACCACCGTGCGGATCCATTCGCCGTACCGGATGGTGTGGCGAAGCTCCTCCACCGTGAAGATGTCGCTCTCGTCCTGGCTCATCCGCACCACGCGGAAGTCCCCGACCATGGGCGTGAGCGCCTGTTCCTCCTGGCCGGCGCGGTAGCGCAGGGCGAAGGAGGCACGACCACCGCTGTGGCAGCCGATGCTCTGGTGGCCCCGGTAGTGGGCGTCCTCGTTGAGGAAGAGCATGTGCCCGCCGTGCTTCTCGACGAACCTGCCCTGCATGCAGCCGGGACCGTACAGTCCGCGAATCGCGCCGCGCTTGAGCTTCAGCATGCGAGCCCTGATCGTCCGTTGCATCTGGTCCACGGATTCGTGACCAAGCCGCTCGGCGTAGTTACCGAGATCGACGCCGTCACGCACCTGCGTCTCGGTGAAGAACGCCGCACTCGTGGTCATCTCCGCCGGTTTGTCGAGCATGTCGCCGACCGGGCAGGTCAGCGTCACGTGATCGGCACGCAGGACCGGATCCAGCAGCGCCGCGTACATGATCGCCCGCACCACGACGGCGCTGTCGCCGTCGGCGGCGACCGCGGCGCGGGTGGTGGCGACGAGCCGCTCGGACGCGCCGAGTCCGTCGCCGGGACTGTCGAAGAGGGAGTCGAGTACGTCCGACACGGGGGCGGCCAGTTCGCTGACGTCGAGGTCGTCGCGCCGGATGAGCCCCTCCGTGCGGTACCACGCGCGCCCGTCGATGACGGAGTACGGGACGTGCGAGCGCTCGACCAGTGGCCGCATCTCGGCCAGGCGTCGGGCCAGGTCGAGCAGGCCGTCGGGCGGCACCTCCGTCGGTTCGAGGACACCCGCGTAGAGGGCGTGCCGCTCCAGCAGCGTCGACCGGACCGCGGCCGAACTCGCGTGTTCCCGCAGCTCGTCGAGCCCCACCGAGGACATGTCCAGCGCGAACAGGGCGAGTATCAGATCGGCCTCGTCGTCGTCCCACTCTTCCGGCGGCCGCTGGCGGCACGACTCGTACACCGCGCGCAGTTCCGCCCTGACCCGGTACTCGCCCTTGAACAGCAGCCAGTGGTGCCGGCTGTACACGATCGGGCGCAGGCACGCGTCGAAGACGCCGTCCACGCAGTTGGAGTCGGGTGCCGAGGCGACGAACCGGCGCATCGTGCTCGCGTCGTTCACCTCTGAGACACGGCCGGCCTTGTACGAAGTCATTGTTTCCCCCGTGTAGGCCAAACAGAAAGCTACGTATGGTCCTTGGTTTTGTGAACAGGACCATTTCTGATCAAGAAGTCGATCGCGGCGCCACCACGCGCACCCAGATCCGATCTTCATCATTGAAGAACGGCTAATGTGTGAGCTGCGTGGGGTCGAGTGCCGAGCGCGGGTTATCACACCCCGTTTCCGCACCGCCGCTCGGACGGCTGAGCTAGGCCTGATGATATGAGCGACACCGGGCATGCGCAAGGGCGTCGATGCCTTCAGGCCGCTGTCCCAGGTGGTGGAAAGGCCCGCTGGCCACGCCTTTCACAGCCCTCCACTGTTACCACAGGTCAGCTTTCTCACCGCATTACACGACACGCAGTGAGCGCTTTCGTCGACAAAGGACATCGACCACAACCTCTTGGCGAGTGTGTGGATACCGTATAGGCTCGTCGGCGGCCGACCGCAGTCACGCGCGGCGGTGGTCGGCGGTCGACCAACGGGGGTAAAGCATCTGATGACGTCGGCGTGACCGGCGACTATGCGATCACGCGTGCCGGCGATCCTTGTCGTCGTGACGAAGACGGGCGCCAGCGCCCGGGTGACGCGACCGACGGTGCTCGGGCAATCCTCCAGCGGCGACCCTCAGGCCCTTCTGCGCGCCGCCCATCTGACGTGAAGGACGCCCAGCCATGTCATCCACGCTCGCCGATTTCGATGCCGCGATCGCCACGTACGCCATCGGGTCCTTCGACGACACCACCCTGCTGCCGGAGGCCGGGATCGACTCGCTGTCCCTGCTGCGTCTCGCCGTGCGGTTCGCCGGGACGGAGGACGCGGAGATCGACGCCGCGCGACTCGTGGAGATCCGCTCGGTCGGTGACCTGAAGGCGTGGCTGCACCAGCTCGCCTCGACACCGTCGAGCGGTGGCGCGCCGAGCGACGGGAGGTAGCGGCATGCCACACCCGTCGCAACCGCCCGCGCTGCCGATCACCGAGTCGCAGAAGGGCCTCCTGGTCATCGACAGCTGGCTGCCGCGCCGCGAGATCTACAACCAGATCATCCAGCTCGACGTGGCACCCGCGCTCCCGTTCGAGCACATCCGGAACGCGCTCGCCGAGGTGGTCGCCGTACAGCCGGCGTTGCGTCAGATCTTCCAGCTGCGGCCGGAGCTGGGTGCGCGTCTCGCGGACCCGCCATCGCCGGCGGACCTGCCAATCGAGCGGGTCGTGGTGGAGACGGCGGAGTACGAGCGCGCGACCGGCGCGCTCGTGGAGCGTCTCGCCAGGCAGCCCATCGAGCTGACGGTGGGGCCCGCGTACCGGTTCGGCCACCTCAGCACCCGCGACGGCACCGGCGCGCGGATCCTGCTCTGCCTGCACCACGTCGTCTGTGACGGCCTGTCACTCGGTCCGCTGGTCCGCGATCTCGAGGCGGCGCTCGCCGGCGACCGCCCCCGTACGGCACCTGAGGCGCTGCGGACGGAGCGGGAGCAGGCGCTGCTGCGGGAACTCACCGCGCAGCAACGCGCCAGTGCTCCGGACCGGGTGCTCCCGCTGGTGAAGACGTGGGCGGAGCGCCTGCGTGCGGTGCCGCCGCTGGTGCTGTCACCGCGCCCACACCGGCCGACCGAGCCCGGCTACCGGGGCGAGCGGATCGCGTGGACCCTCGACGACCGGGAGACCACCGCCTTCGAGGAAACCTGCCGCGCCCTCGCGGTCAGCCCGTTCGTCCTGCTCACCGGGGTCTTCGGTGCGGTAGTCGCCCGACACGGTGGGGTGCCGACGGTGTTGATCGGCAGCCCGTTCAGCGCCCGGCGCACGGTGGGTGCGTTCGATCTCTGCGGCTACTTCGTCAACACCCTGCCCATCACCGTGGACGTGACGTGGCAGAGCACCGTGGCGGAGTTCCTCGGCACCTCGGTGCGCGCGGCTGTCGATTTCTGCCGATCCTCGGCACACGTGACGTTCAACCAGGTCGTGGCGGAGGTCCAGCCGGACCGGCCCGGCAGCCGGAACCCGCTGTTCGGCTGCATGCTGGCGATGCAGGACACCCATGAGCAGGCCACCGGCGGCGCGGTGACGGCGGTACGGGAGCCCGCCAACGGGTGGGCGAAGTTCGACCTGTGGCTCGGCGCCACCCGGGTCGACGGCCGCACCTGGCTGCTGGAGCTGGAGTACGACACGGCCCTGCTCGCGCCGACGGTGGCCGAGGGCATCCTGCACTCACTGCGCACCGCGCTGAACCGGGCGGCGGAGGACCGGACCCGACCGCTCGCCGACCTCTTCGTGGACTTCCCACCGCCGGCCGCGCCGCCACCGGCGCACGTCCGCCCGGCGGAGCACCGCACGCTCCAGGAGTGGGTGATGGCCACGGCACGCCGGCAGCCCGGCGCGGTGGCCCTGGCGGAGGAGGGCAAGCAACTCACCTACCAGGAGCTGGTCGCGGCCGCCGGACGCGTCGCGGCCGGCCTGCGTCGCTCGGGAGTCACCGCCGGCGACGTGGTGGCTGTCGCCACCGACGGGTTGTGCGACACCATCGTCGCCGTCCTGGGAATTCTCCGCTGCGGCGCCGCCTTCGTCTCGCTGGATCCGGCCCTACCGGAGGAACGACTCGCGACGATGGCGCGGATCGCCCGCTGCCGGATCGTGGTCGGCAAGGGGATCGACGTGCCGGGGGTTCGCACGGTGGACCCGACGGAGTTCGTCGCCGACGGGCCACAGACGATCCCGACGGACGCCGAGGCCCATCCGGCCTACGTCATGTTCACGTCCGGCTCCACCGGCGTGCCCAAGGGCGTGCTGATGGGCCAGCGGCCACTGATCAACCTGGCGACGTGGCAGCTCGACGCGCTGCGGCAGGACGAGAACACCCGCTTCTTCCAGTACGCCCCGATGAGCTTCGACGTCTGCTACCAGGAGATCCTGCCGACCCTGGCGTCGGGCGGCACCGTCGTCTCGCGGGAACCGGCCGACCGCCGCGACTTCCCCGCACTGGTCAGGCGGGTCGCCGACACCCGGGTGACCCACCTCTTCCTGCCGGCGGCGGGGCTCCGTCCGTTCGCGCTCTCCGCCCTCGGCCTGCGGGCGTCGCTACCGCACCTGCGCTACGTCTGCGTCTCCGGGCAGCAGCTCGTGCTCGACGACGACATCCGACGGTTCTTCACCGGGTTGACCGACTGCGCGCTGGTCAATCTCTACGGGCCGACCGAGACCAACGCGGTCACCGTTCATCACCTGACGGGCGACGCACGGCGCTGGCCCAGCCATGTGCCCATCGGGCGGCCGATGCCCGGCGTCGTCGCCTACGTGGTCGACCAGACCGGGCATCTCGCACCGCCCGGCGTGCCCGGCGAGCTGTATCTCGGCGGCGACTGCCTCGCCGAGGGCTACCTCAACGACCCCGAGCGGACCGCCGCGGCCTTCCTCCCCGACCGGTTCGCCGGCACGGCGGACGCCCGGATGTACCGCACCGGCGACCTGGTGGCGCGCGACGAGGACGGCGTCCTCGTCTACCTCGGGCGGCGCGACACGCAGGTCAAGGTGCGCGGCCACCGGGTGGAGCTGGGCGAGATCGAGACGGTGGCCAACGGCGTCGCGGACGTGCGGGAGGCGGTCGCCGTCGCCCGGCCCGCCGGCAGTGACGTGGAACTTGTCCTGTTCGTGCACCCGGAGGACGGCCGGCGGGTCGACCACGCGGCGGTGCGGGCCCAGCTCGCCGCCGCGCTTCCCGGGTACATGATGCCGGCCTGGATCTTCGACCTGAGCTACGTGCCGACGTCGGGCACGGGCAAGACCGACCGGGCGGCGCTGGCCGCCCGCGCCGACGGGCTCGTCGCCCAGGCGACCGCCGACCGACCCGACCGCGTGCCGACGTACGCCGACGAGACGCAACGGGAACTGGCCGCGCTCTGGGCGGACATCCTCGAGGTCGACACGATTCCCGCCGACGTGTCGCTGCTGGACTGCGGCGCTCACTCGCTCAACGCGTTCGTGGCGTTCGCCGAGATACAGCATCGCTTCGGTGTGACAGTCGACGTCGCCACGTTCTTCCGTAACCCGACCGTGGCCGCGCTCGCCGACCTCGTCCGCGCCCGGGGCGCGACGGCGAGGACGTGACCCGCTGATCCTGGCGCGACCCCGCCTCGGCCTCTCCCCGCTGTCGAAGGGATCCGGTAATGACGACGCGTACGCTCTACGGTTGGTTCGCCGCCTCGGTCGCCGCGAACCCCGACCAGGTGGCGCTGGAGGTCGGAGATCTCGCGTTGACGTACGCCCGGCTCGACGCGGTGGCCGCCGACGTGGCCCACCGGATGTGTCGGGCGGCGGACGGCGTGCCGGCGAGGGTGGGGCTGCTGACCTCGCGCGGCGCCGTCGGCTACGTCGCCTACCTCGCCGCCCTGCGGCTCGGCGCGGTGGTGGTGCCGCTCAACCCGAACGCGCCGGCCGTGCGCAATCTCGACATCACCCGCGAGGCCGGCGTCACCCTGACCGTCCTCGACGAGACATCGGGGGCGGGCGCGGCGGACTTCCGCAAGGGTGCCGACCGGGCGCTGCTGGACCTGTCCGGGTACGACCTCCGCGAGGCGGGGAGCCGGCCGGAGGCCGCCGGCACCCCGGCCGTCTCCGTCGGCGACGACGACGGCATCGCGTACATCATCTTCACCAGCGGCACGACCGGGCGGCCCAAGGGCGTTCCGATCGTCAACCGGAGCATCCACGCCTACCTGTCGCACGTCATTGACAGGTACGCGCTCGGCCCCGGCTGCCGGGTGAGCCAGATGTTCGAGATGTCCTTCGACGCCTCGCTCCTGGAGATATTCGGTAGCTGGGGCTCGGGTGCCACGTTGTGCGTGCCGACCGCCGCGGAGGTCTTCACACCCGTCCGGTACGTCAACGCGCGGCGGCTCACGCACTGGATGTCGGTGCCCTCCGTCATCTCCTTCGCCAAGCAGCTCAGAGGGCTGGCGCCGGGAAGCATGCCGACAGTGCGCCGGGCGGTGTTCGGCGGCGAGACGCTCACCGTCGAGCAGGCCGAGGCGTTCTCCGCCGCCGCGCCGAACGCCACAGTGCACAACACCTACGGCCCGACGGAGATCACGGTCTTCGTCACCGACTACCAACTGCCCGCGGATCGCACGGCCTGGCCGGAGACGTCGAACCGTTCGGTGCCGATCGGCGCGTTGTTCCCGGGCATGGACTGGGTGCTCGTCGACGACCGGCAACGGGTGTCGGAGCGCGACGGCGAACTCTGCGTCCGCGGTGTGCAGCGCTTCGGCGGCTACCTCGATCCGGAGCAGAGCCGAGAGCGGTTCGTCTCCGTCGACGGGGGTGTGGCCAGCACCTACGACGGGACCAGGGCGCTCGTCGCGGAGGACTACTACCGCACCGGCGACCGGTGCCGGTTCGACGGCGGCGAACTGGTCCACCTGGGCCGAATCGACAACCAGGTCAAGATCCGTGGTCACCGGATCGAGCTGGGCGAGATCGAGGCCGTGCTGCGTCGGCACCCCGGCGTGGTGGCGATGGTCGTCGTCGCGGTCACCGCGTCCGACGGCGAGGTCGAGCTGCACGCCGTCCACACCGGCGACGAGGTGTTCGCCGAACAGTTCGCCGACCTTCTCGCCACGCTGCCCGCCTACATGCATCCCCGACGGTTCCACCATCGCGACTCGGTCCCGGTGACAGCCGTCGGGAAGGTGGACCGGAAACGCCTGACGGCGGAGCTCGCGCGCTGATCGGGTGCTGATCCGCGCGGAATCCCCGTCCGACCGGAAGAAGGAGCAGATGAGCGCTCAGCCCACCACGACCAGTCCCACAGTGCTCCAGGACGCTCTCTGGTGGATCGGGCAGCGCGCGCGGGACCGGGCCGTCTACAACATCACCTGGCGCCTGGCGGCGTACGAGCCGATCGACGTCGCCGCCCTGAAGGCGGCGTACCAGCAGCTCACCGACCGGCACGACGCACTGCGGATGTCGCTGCGCCGTCGGGACGACGCGCTGGAGCTGGTGATTCCGGCACGGGTCGAGGCGTCCGTGCAGGTGATCGAGTTCGACGACCCCGGCGAGACACCGCCCGACGTGCTGTTTCAGGCCGTCGCCGAGGAGGTGCACGGCCGGGAGATCCCGCTCGATCGCGCGCCGCTGGTGCGCCTGGTCGTGGTCCGGGTGGCCGACCGGTACGAGCTGCTGGTCGTCGGGCATCACGCGGCCGTCGACGGCTGGGCGCTCAACCTGCTCCTGGACGATCTGTCGCAGGCGTACGGGGCACGCGCGCGGGGCAGCCGCCACGAGTTCGGCACGGCGGCGCCAGGCTTCGCCGAGTACGCGCGGGAACAGACGTGCGGCCACCCGGAGGATCGCTGGCGCACGAGCCTCGACCACTGGCGCAAGGTGCTGGACGGCGCGTCGGCGGTCACCGTACGCCCCGACCGCGACCAGCACGCCGGCGTGGGTTCGGAGGGCACGACGCTGCGGTACGACTTCAGTCCGCAGGCCACCCACGGGATCTCGACACTGGCCCGGCAGGCCGGCACCACACCGTTCTCGGTCATGCTGGCCGCGCTTCAGATCGTGCTGGCGCGCGGCGGTGCCGGACCGGACGTGACGGTGGGCGTGGTCGTCGCCAACCGGATGAGCCGACGCGACCAGGCACTGGTGGGATATCTGGCCAACACCTGCGTGGCGCGCTCGTTCGTCACCGCCGAGGACACCGTCGCCGACGCCGTCTGCCGGGCCCGGGACAACCTGTGGGAGATGATGGGGCACCAGGCCGTGCCCTATCCCACCGTCTTCGCCGCTCTCCCCGCCGCCCTCCAGACCGAACTCGGCGGCACACCCCCGATCCTGCTGAACTATCTGGGGCCGGTGAGTGATCTGCGCCTGGGCACTGCGGAACTGTCCATCCGGCCCAATCCCGGCCGGACCGCCCGCACCGACCTCGCTCTGACGTACTGGGACGACCGGGGCGGCCTGGTCGCCGAGGTGGAGTACGCCACCGCGCGGTACGACGAGCGGACGATGCTGGCCCTGCTGCGTGACCTCGACGTGGTGCTCGCCGAGGACCCGGGAACCGCTCTGCACTCGATCCGGGTGTCGACCCGGTCCAGCCGACGCCGCCCGAGCCCGGTGGCCGAGCCGTCGGCGCGCACGGACCTGTCCGAGTCGGCCGCCATCGGCCTGGTCTCCGATGCCTGGGCCGAACTGCTCGGCTATCCCCCGAACGATCTCGACGAGGACTTCTTCGCGAGCGGCGGGCATTCGCTCAACGCCGTCCAGTTCGTCGCGGCACTCGCGGAGCGGGCGGACGTGCGCCTCGACCTGGCCGCCTGGGTGGCGACCCCCACCGCCGGCCAGATGGTCCACCAGCTACTGGGCGCCGAGCCGCCGACATCGGCGCCGAGCACGCTGGTGTCCCTGGTGGAGGGCGGTGACCGGCACCTGCACCTGATCGGCGGCGCCGGTGGCACCCCGAACGACTTCCGGGAGATCATTGCCGCACTTCCGGCCGGCTGGCGGGTCACCTGGTCGCAGGAGCGCGAACCGCTGGACTCCGTGCCCGCCATGGCGCGGCGGTACCGAACCGACCTGGACGCCGCCGGGGCCCGCCCGGACGTCATCTGCGGATGGTCGGTCGGTGGGTTGATCGGCTACGAGATGCTCGTCCAGTACGGCGACGCGGCTCCGGCCCTGGTGCTGATCGACTCTCCGGCGCCGATCGGTTACCCCACCGGCGCCGACGCCACCCGGTGTGAGCTGCACGATTTCGTGACGTTGGTCTGTTCGTCGCTCGGGGTCGCCGGCGCGATGCCCCGCGTGTCTGGCGACGAGGTTCCGCTGACCCTGCTCGCCCTCGCCGCCCGGCTGCGCGCCAAGGGGCAGGCCGTCTCCGCCGACGTCCTGTTCGACAGGTGGGCGGCGTACCGGCGGCAGTCGACTGCGGGAGCGGCGTACACCAGCGCCGCCACCGTGACCGTGCCGGCGGTGCTCGTCGACGCCGAACTCACCACCGCCGACACCCGGGCGTGGGCCGCCCGGCTGCGACCCGCGCCACGGACCGTCCGGGTGGACGGCGACCACTTCGGCGTGCTTCGTGGGGTACCCGCCAGCCAGGTCGCCGACGCGATCGCGGCGCTGTAGGCAGCGCCGGGGGTCACCCACTGGTCAGCGTCGGCGCGGGTCGGGCGCTGGCAACGCCCGCCGATCGACCTTGCCGTTCGACGTCAACGGAAGCGCGTCCAGGAACACGACCTGCGCGGGGACCATGTGTCGCGGCAGCTTGCCGGCCAGGTGCTCGCGGACGTCCCGCTCGGTCAGGTCGGCCTCGGTCACCACGTACGCCACCAGGCGTTTACCGCTCTGCGCGGCGCCCTGGGCGACGACGACGGCGGCACCCACCCCGTCGTGGGCGAGCAACGCCGCCTCGATCTCGCCGAGTTCGATCCGATGCCCATGGATCTTGACCTGGTAGTCGCTGCGACCGAGGAACTCAAGCGTCCCGTCCGGCAGGTATCGGGCCAGGTCACCCAGGCGGTACAGGCGCTCGCCGGTGCCCGGGTGCGAGATGAACGCCGCCCGGGTCGTCTGCTCGTCCCGCCAGTACCCCATCGCCACGCCGACTCCGCCGACGTGGAGGTCACCGGCCACCCAGTCCGGACGCCGCCGCAGCCCAGCATCCAACACCTCGAACCACTGGTTCGACAGGGGCCTGCCGTACGGGATGCTGGGTTGCGAAGGGTCGACCTCCCGGATGACGTGGTGGATCGACCAGATCGACGCCTCTGTCGCGCCGCCGAGGCTGACCAGTTCGATCCCCGGCCCCGCCAGCGCGCGGATGCGGTCCGGCAGGGTGACCGGAATCCAGTCGCCGCTCAGCATCGCCAGTCGCAACGACGGCGGGAGCTGCGCTCGGCTGGCCACCGCGTATCCGACGAGCATCTCCATCAGCGCGGGCACCGTGTTCCAGAGCGTGACGTCGTGGCGCTGGAGCAGCTCCGCCCAGTGCCACGGTGCCCGGCTGGTGCCGGGGTCGGGCATCACCAGGGCGCCACCGGCGGCGAGCGGACCGAAGATGTCGTAGACCGACAGATCGAAGCTCAGCGGCGTCAGGGCCAGCACCCGATCGGTGGGACCGACCTGGAACCGCTCGTTGATGTCCAGCACGGTGTTCACCGCACCGCGGTGGTCGATCATCACTCCCTTGGGCTGCCCGGTCGAGCCCGACGTGTAGATCACGTACGCCAGATCGGTGATCTGTTGCGCCCGCCGGGACACCGACGCGACCTCGCCGACCAGCATCGCTGCGTCGACAGTGACCACCTGGACGGCCGGGGGCCAGGGCAGGCTGCCGGCGAGCCCGGCGTCGGTGACGGCGATCGCCGTGTCGGCGTGTCGCAGCAGGTGGTGGAGACGCTCCTGCGGCAGATCCGGATCCACCGGCACGTAGGCGGCACCGGACTCGAGGATGCCCAGCGCCGCGACGATCTGCTCCCACCCCTTGTCCAGGACGATGGCCACCAGCTCGTTCGGCCGGACACCCAGGTCGCGCAACCGGTCCGCCAGAACCGTCGCGGCCGTGGCCAGCTCGCGGTAGCTCACAGTGCGGTCGCTTGTGATCACCGCCGGTCGGTCGGGCCCGACCCGCGCCTGTTCCCAGAACATCTGGTGCAGCAGTTGCCCGTCGACCGGCTTCGCGGTGTCGTTGACCCGACGTCGGACCGCCTCCTGCCGCGCGGGCAGGCGGACCTCGACGCCGACCTCCGCAACATCGATCGCGTCTGCCCCGTCGACCGCGACCGCCCCGGCGAGTTGGGTGAGCACGTCGACGAAGCTCGCCATCATGTCCTCGGCGAGATCCGGCACGAGTACCGCGTCGACGGTGTCCCAGGTTATCGCCAGCTCTCCGTCCTCGTCCGCGATGTCACAGCCGAGTAGCAGCCCGGGGGCGACCCGGCACTCGTAGCCGACCACACCGCCGCCCAAAGTCCAGCCGGACAGGCCGGAGCGGGTCACCCCGTCCCCCACCCGACAACTGAACTGCACACCCAGGGTGTCGGGCGGGTCACCGTCGGCCACCTCATCACCCGCGTGCCCCCGGGCGGCGTCGCCGCGCAGCCGACGGTTCAGCTCCCCCAGCCGGGCCCCGAACGACGTGGTCGGATCGGCGTCGAGCAGCAGCGCCGCGGCACGCCGGCCGTCGCCCGGCCCGGCCCCCTCGATCAGGTTCACCGCGAAGCTCGGCGGCGTGCACCACAGACCCAGCACCTCTGCGAACACCTGGGCGAACAGCGCCCGGGGCGACACGCCCAGCCGCGACGCCTGAGCCAGCAGCGCGTCCGACAGCCCGCCGGCAATCCGGTGCCGGCGCCGTACGGCCACCGGGCGCGCCGGGAACGGGGGTCGGGCGAGGGGCAGTTGGGGGCCGGAGCCAACTGGGTCCGGCCCTGGCCGGTGCGGCCGGCGCGGCTCCGGCACGCCGGGCGGCGTGATCCCGCCCGGTGCCCCGTCACATGTCCCGGTCAGGTACAGACGTCGCAGCTCCTGACCGAGGCGCTCGGTGCGGTCGGCGTCGATCGTCCGGTCGTCGACGACGATGTGGATCCGGGCGAGCCGGCCCGCCATCATCGTGACCCGCGCCTCGATCGCGGCACCCGGCCCCGGGTACGTCTGCTCGCCGAGCAGCTCCTCGCGGACCTGGGCCAGCCGCCGATCCCGCTCGACCTCGGTCTCCTGCCGAACGTCGAGCACGACCGGGCCGGGCTCGGTGGTGTCCGTGGCCGGCCCCGCCGAACCGGCGGCGGCGGACACGACAGCAGGCGACAGGGCGTGCCGGCTCGCCAACCGCCGCCACGCCACCGCGAAGGCGTCGACGTCGAGGTCCCGGATGTCCACTTCGAAGTAGGTGCGGGCGACAGCGGCGGACATGGCGGTTCAGCTGCCGAAGCGGTCGCGGAGGTCCGGCCAGACGTAGCGCAGCTTGGCCGGCGTGCCGGCGAGCCGCTCCGGATCACCGCCGGGCGGATCGACCATGGCGCGCTCGACCGAGCGACCGCCCTGCGCCGTGTAGAAGGCCTGTGCCGCGACGTTCTGCTCCAGCACCCACAGGTACATCGAGACGCCTGCGCCGTGCTCCAGCACGGCCCGGGCGGCACTGGCGATCAGACTGGCCCCGATCCCGCGCCGCTGGTGGTCGCGCACCACGTGCAGGTTGTCGACGAGAGCGCCCCACTGCTCGTCGTCATCGAAGACCACGTGCACGAAACCGGCGGTCTCGGCGCCGACGTACGCCATGATCGTGGCGCTGCCACCGCCACCGGCGGCCAGCCGCCGTGCCCACACCGCGCGTCGGTCGGACTCCACGTCGCCGTCGAGAAAGGCGTCCGAGTACGCGCCCCGGTAGAAGCGGCGCCAGCTCGCGGCGTGAATCATCGCCACCTGCTCGGCATCGCTTGCCGAGGCCAGCCGATACGACACCGCGGACGGACCTATCACCACCACATTAGCCTCCGAACATGATCGATGCCAGAAAGGACTCTAGCCGATCTGGCAACGCCCGAACAAAGACCTGCGGGCATTCGGACGGATCCACCACAGATATCGACGTATGTACAACCGTGAACGCCAACGGGTACAGTGGCTCCGCAACGAAAGCTCGATCCACGGGGGAGCGATGCTGCGTCAGTCATGCCCGATGCCCTCGCCAGGTTGCGGCCCAGGTCGACAGGCAGGCCCCGGGGCCACCTGATGGAACTTCGCCGCTCACCACTACACGAAGATCATTTTCGGCAGGGCTGCCGGATGACGGAAACCGACGGCTGGATCATGCCGCTCGAGTTCTCCGGCGTATTCAGGGAGTACCAGGCTCACCGCCGGAGTTCCGTTATCTGGGACGCGTCGAATCTCGGTTCGATAAGAGTCAGCGGACCCGGCGCTCTCGACCTCCTACAGACCGCGTTCACAAATGATTTGCGACGCTGTGAGGTGGGGCGGAGTCAGTACACTTTCCTGCTTTCCGAGGTCGACGCGGGAATCATCGACGACCTCATGATCTGGCGCGTCGACACCGAGCTGTTCTACCTCACCCCGAACAGGCCCGAGCCGGTCCTGCGGGCTCTCCGGCAGCTTCGGAAGCACGACCGTCATCCGCCGTGCGACATCGAGGACGTCTCCTCCGACCGGGTGCTCCTGGCCTTGCAGGGGGCGCAGGCGAGGGAACGGATGGCGGAGCTGGCCCCGCCCGCCGCGACGATGCCGGCGCTGCGCGTACGAAGAATGACGCTGGCCGGCGGCGACGCCCTCGTGGCGACGACCCGGTTCGGCGGCCAGGTCGGCTTCGAGCTTCACCTGACGCCGCCAGTTGCCCGGACCGTCTACCGCACGCTCGTCGCCCGCGGAGTCGCGCCGGCCGGCCTGGGCATGCGGGAGACACACCGGCTCGAGTCCGGCATCCCCCGCTACGGCTTCGAGTTGAGCACGGCGGTCACCCCGTTGGAGACGGGCAGTTCCCAGGCGGTCAGCTTCGGCACCGACTTTCTCGGTCGGAGCGCGCTGCTCGCCCGGCGGGAGCGGGGCGCCCAGCGGCTGCTGCGCACGATCGTCATGCGCACCCGCCAGGTGCCCACCGCCGGCAGTGACGTGCTGGCCGGGGACGAGCGGATCGGGCAGGTCACCAGCGGCAACTTCTCGCCCCGCCTGCACCGCGGCATCGGGTTCGCCTTCGTCCGTCCCGAGGAGCCACCCGGCAGCGAGGTGACCGTCCGCACCCAGCGAGGTGGCGTGGCCGCCGAGATCGTCGCCACGCCGATCGAGTTCGAGGCGGCACGATGACTGCCACCGCCGAGGCCAGTCCGGTCACCCCCATCGACATCTTCGATCCGATGTCGCCGGCCACCCTGAAAGATCCCTATCCCGCCTACGCCCGCCTGCGTGACCGCTGTCCGGTCGGGCTCCTGGAGCCGCTCGACATGTGGGTGGTCGGCCGTCACCCTGACGTGCGGAGCATCCTCTCGGCGCCGGATTCGTTCTCCGCCGCACTCGCGTTCGGCAAGGACTCCTCCCTCAGCGATCCGCGGGACCCCACCCCGCGCCGCCTGAACCTCAGATTCGCCGGCGACTCCGGCGGCGTCGTCTCGTCCAGCGACGGAAGCGAACACGTCCGGCTCCGCCGCATGGTGGCCAGAAACCTCGCCAAGCCACAGCTCGACGCGCTCGATGCGACGGTCGGCGACCAGGTACGGCGGGTGGTCGCGCAGCTCGCCGGCCGTGGCCCCCGGTTCGACGTGGTGAATGATCTCGCCAAACCGGTGGCGGTGAAAGCGATCGGCCGGGTCATGGGCCTGAGTGACGAGGTCGCCGACACGCTGGCCGCCTGGGTCGACCTCACGTTCCGGTCCCTCGACCCGGGCGACGAGCTGTCCACGGCAGCCGCCGAGAAACCGCTGATGCGGAGCAACCTGGCCTCCTTTCGGGCGGTGACGTCGTTTCTCGGGCGGGCGGCCGCCGACCCGTCGATCAGGTCCAACTCGCTGGTCGAGACCTGGCGGCAGGCCGACACGCCGAAGGCGCGCGAGGAGGTCATCCTCGCCGTCCTGCAACTGTTCCAGGCCGGCTACGAGACGATCGTCTCCGCCCTTGGCTACTTCGTCGACAGGTTCCTGGTCGACCAGTCCTCGTCACTGCTGCACCGGACGGCGTCGGATCGTCTCGCCGACGTCATCGACGAGGGAATGCGGTTGGCGTCGCCGGTACGGGCCACCTTCCGCGTCGCGGTGGGTGACCAGATCGTCGACCGGACCCGCATTCCCGACGGCGCGATGGTGATGGTGCTGATCGCCTCGGCGAACCGAGATGACCGGGTCTACAGCGATCCGGACGAGGCCCGCCTGGGCCGGCCAACGACGAGCCTGGCCTTCGGCGCGGGTCCGCATCGGTGCCTGGGCCGGGCACTGGCCCACCTGGAACTGCGCCACGTGCTGACCACCCTGCTCGCCTCGACCAAGAGCCTCTCGGCTGACGGCGCCGCCCAGACCAGCGCGAACATCCTGAAGGCCAGCTACGAACACCTACCGGTACGGGCCGAATGGCGCTAGCTGAGCACCGCCCCGACGTCGTGGCACAGCCAGCACAGCGTCCGGCCCGCGCCGGCGCGATCGTCATCACACGAGCGACGAGGGAGTGGATCGGATGCGCGTAGCGTTCATCGGTGCAGGGCTCATGGGCGCACCCATGGTGGAGCGAGTCATCGAAGCGGGCCACCAGGTGGTGGTCGCGTCCCGCGATCCGGGCGCCGGCCGGAGTCCTGGTCCGTGGTGGCGGACCCCGGGGCCGCAGCCGCCGACGCGGACGTGGTGTGCTCGATCCTGCCGGACTCCGCCGAGGTCCGCTCGGTCGTCGCGGCCGTGCTGGAGTCGGCCCGACCGGGCACGGTGCTCCTGGAGATGACCACGCACTCTCCGGACGTCGCCCGCGAGTTGGCGAAGGAGGCCGAGACGCGCGGCATTGCCTATCTCGACTGCCCGGCCGGCGGCGGGGTGCTGGCCGTACGCACGGGCACCCTCGCCATCTGGGTCGGCGGGTCGGCGGAGGCCCTGGAACGGGCGCGTCCCGTGCTGCACGAGATCGGAGATCCGGCGAAGCTGCGTCACTGCGGGCCGGTCGGCGCGGGGCTGGTGGTGAAGCTCGTCAACAACTACCTCGTCGCGGTCAACGCCATCGCCTCCGGCGAGGCGCTCGCGATGGTGCGCGAGGCGGGCGTGGACGTGCGGCTCGCGATAGAGGCGATCACGTCCGGCGGAGGCGGCGCCAACGCCCAGTTGGCGAACCTCTACCCCAACCGGGTTCTCGCCGGCGACTTCGCCGCCGGATTCAAGCTGGGCTACATGGTCAAGGATCTGCGCCACGCGTCCGACCTCGCCGGGCTCACCGGCGTGCCGACGCCCGTCGGCCAGGCGGCCGCGAAACGGATGGACGAGGCCCGGGCCGCGTACGGCGACGCCGTCGACTTCGGCTCGGTGGCGCGACTGTACGGCTGGTAGGGCGGTCCACCGGGCAGCGGCGGCACCCGGCGCCGCCGCTGAATTCGTCGACTGGGAGCAGAGGAGCCACATGGCCTGGGAAGTGCGGGAAGCGCGGGACGAACACGACGTCCGGCGGTGCTGGCCGGTGTTCCGGGAGTTGCGCGAGAACATCACCGTCGAGGACGACTTCGTCGATCGGTGGAAACGCCAGCGCGACGAGGGATACCGGATCGTCTTCATCGAGCGTGCGGGCGAGGTGCAGGCCGTGGGGGGATTCCGCATCCTCCACTCGATGGCGTGGGGACGGTTCCTCTACCTGGACGATCTCGCCGCGCTCACCGACCAGCACGGCGCGGGGCTCGGCACCGCCATCCTCCGGTTCGTGCAGGACGAGGCCCGTCGCGAGGGCTGCGCGGCGGTCCACCTCGACACGGGCTACCAGCGGCACCGGGCGCACAAGGCGTACCTGCGCAACGGCTTCATCCTCAACACGCACCACCTCGTCTGGGAAGTCGACGGCGCATGAGAGCCCTACTGGAGCGGCACGCGGATCTTGCCCGCCGCAGGCCCGGTGAGCCAGCCATCAACTATCAGCGCGAGCCCCACATCGGTGTCACACTGACCTGGGGCGACCTGTGGAGCCGCGCCGAAGAGATCCGGACCGCCCTGGTCCGCGGCGGGGCCCGGGGCGACCGGGTGTCCGCCCTGGTCCTGGCGGATCACCCGGACCTCATTCCCACGCTCCTCGCCCTGTGGCAGCTGAACAGCCCACCGGTGCTGCTGGACGTCAGGTGGGGCGCCCGGCTGACCGGTTCGGTGCTGGCGCACAGCACGCCGGAGTTCGTGGTGGAGATCGAGCCGGCCCTGACCGTGACGCCCACCTCCCCGCCGGGATCGACCGAGCCGCCCCCCGCCGACGCGGCCTTCATCGGCTACACGTCGGGCAGCACGGGCGATCCGAAGGCCATCGTCTTCACCCACGAGCGACTCCACGCGGGCACCCTGGGCAACGCCTCGGCGTCGACCCGGCTGCGCGGTGAGCCGCCCGCCCGGATCGCCCGTTCCATGCGGATGTCCGGCTCCGGGGTGATCAATCTGCACCACACCTGGGCCGCCGTCCTCGGCGCGTGCGTGGTGGTGCTGCCCGAGCTGACCGTGTCGACCGCCCGGGACTACTGGTCCCGGCTGGAGTCCCACGGCATCGACCAGATGTTCCTCGTCCCCCAGCTGATCGAGGTCGTGAACCGGTTCGCCGCCGACCGGGACACCTCCGTTCCGGGTCCGCTCTGCTTCACCGGGAGCGCACCGCTGTCGCCGCGCACCCAGGACCGGTTCCAACGCCGCTTCGGGGTGCCCCTCTTCAACGCGTACGGGTTGTCCGAGACGATGTCCGCCGCCTTCTTCGGCCAGCTCGGACCGGACGGCCTGGCGACCAACAGCATCGGCGTACCGGAACGGGCGACGGCGCGGCTGCGCGGCGCCGACGGCCAGGTCGTGACCGGCCCGGGCACCGGCGAGATCGAGCTGACCGGGGACCAGATCTTCCAGGGCTACTACCGGAATCCGAGCGCGACGGCCGAAACGCTGGTGCAGGGGTGGCTGCGGACCGGCGACATCGCCCACCGCGACGCCGACGGGTTCTACCACCTGGTCGGACGGAGCAAGGACGCCGTGATGAAGGGCAGCTACGCGATCTACCTGAACGAGGTGGAGGAGGCCATCTGCGCCCACCCGGACGTCCTGGAGGCCGCTGCGGTCGGGGTACGGCTCGCGGACAGCACGGAGGACATCGGATGTCTCGTACGACTCAGCGACGCCGGCACGGCCACCGCCAGCGAGCTGACGGCCTGGCTACGGGAGGAGCTCGGTGTGCAACGCGCGCCGTGTCGACTCGTCCTGACCTCCGAACCGCTACCCCGAGGTGGCCAGGACAAGCTGGACCGCCCGGCGGTCATCGCGCGCTGGGACGCACTGCCCAATGTGCCACGCAGCCTGCGCGGCTCCTGGGCCGGTGCCGGCAGCCGGAGCTGACCACGTTCGCACCCGAGCCACGCCGCCCTGATGGAGAGCGATGATACTTCGCGTCACACATCTGACGATGGAGGCCGAGCTGAGCCGCGGTCTCGCGCTCGCCGCCGAGCTGGGCTTCCAGCTCGACTTCGTCGACGAGGTGGCTCTGCCGGCGGCCTTCGAGGGCATCGAAGGGCACGCCCACCGGCTGCCGCTGGCCGTGCTCGCCGCCGCCGACGGGTTACGGCTGGAGGTCGTGCGGCACCGCCGCGACACCGGTCGGCCGAGTGCCTACCGAGCCGTCTTCCAGGCTCCGCCGCCCGCCGACGCCACAGTGCTGGCGGGCAGCTCGGCCGCCGCCGACGTGCTCCGGCTCGCGGGGCTGCTGCGGACGCCCACGTGCGTGTCCCTGCCGGCGGCCGGCGGCGGCGAGGCGTGGTTCGACGCGTCGCGGTCCGCCGGTGCGGGACTCGGCGGCCTACTCTGCCCCGTCGGCGACGTACCCGCCGAGGTCGACTTCTGGTCGGCGTTCGCGAAGGCCACCTGGCGTGGGGTACGAGCCGACGCGGCGTGGGGGTCGATTCCCTCGCCCCGTCCACAGCCCCGATGCGAGCTGGTGTTGACCCGCGGGGCTGACGACACATCGCCGTACTCGATGAACGACCTCGGCTTTCCCTCGATCGGCGTCTACAGCACGGCGATCGAGAGCGACTGCGAGCGTGCCCTCGCCGCCGGCGCGAAGCTCCGGGCGGCCCCCATCGTCACGGAGATCAATGGCAGACGGTTGCGGATGGCGTTGATCGAGTCGCCGGGGGGCGCCCCGATCGAACTGCTCTGCGTGCACCGGGACGCCGTGAAGGAGAAGCTCGGATGACCGACACCGCTGACAACTCCCCGCTGCTGAGGTTCGGCAACCGCCTGCGGTCCAAGATGGCCGCCGGCCCGACCTACGGGCTCTTCCTGGTCAGCGGAAACGCCACGCTGGCGGAGGCGGCGGCGTACACCGGCGCCGACTGGGCCATCATCGACATGGAGGCGGCGGCGATGACCAAGGTCGACGCGCTGCACCAGGCGCAGGCGTTGACCGGCACGGAGGCGGCCGCCCTGATCCGGGTGCCGAGCCTCGACCGGCACCAGATCGAGTACGCACTCGACCTCGGCGTGGCGGGCGTGATGGTGCCGAAGGTCGAGCAGGCCGGCGATGCGGAGCTTGCGGCGCAGTCCTGCCGATATCCGCCCGACGGCCACCGGGGCGTCAACCCGATTCGGGCGAGCGCCTACTACCAGGGTTCCCAGCAGTACTTTCGATCCGCCAACCGCGAGGTGCTCTGCATCGTGCAGATCGAGAGCCGGGAGGCGCTCCGCAACGTCGACAAGATCGCCCAGACCGTCGGCGTCGACATGCTGTTCATTGGCGCCGGCGATCTCGCGATGGATCTCGGCCAACCGGGCGATCCCACCGGGCCGGCCTTCGATTCGGCACGCCAGGCCGTCCTGGCGGCCTGCGAGGCCGCGGGCAAGACCGCTGGCATCTTCGCGCAGAGCCCGAAGCTGGCCCGGACGTACGCCAAGGAGGGCTTCCGGTTCATCTGCGTCGGCAACGAGGTCGGCTTCTTCGTGCAGTCCGCGGCGTCGACCGTGAACATGCTGCGCAGGTAGGGCGGCGGCGAACCAACGCGCAAGGAGGGTGTGGTGAGTCAGGTCCAGATGGTCGATCGCGAGCAGGCGAAGTCGAGGCGGGTCATCTCCGAAGGAAAGATCAGGAAGGTCGTCGACTACTTCGGCGGCGCCGCTGCGGCCGGCGGTGCCCAGGCATACCTGGTGGAGCAGAAGAACTACGTCACTCGCGCCCACTTCCACCCCACCGACCAGTTCCAGATCCTGCTCGGCGCCGAGGGATCGCTGTTCGGCCGGCGGCCGGTCAGCGCGCTGGAAGTGCACTATGCCGACGCCTACACCGTCTATGGGCCACTGGTCGGCGGAGATCCGCCGCTGCGCTACTTCACGCTGCGGGCGACGCCGACCGACGTCACCGAGTACATGCCCGAGGCGCGGGAGCGGCGGCGGGAACGCGGCGGTCGAAGCCTGTCCCGTCGGCTCGAGCCGACCGCCCGCGTGGCGCTGGGGCAGGCGGTGTACTCGCCGCTGCTCGACGACGACGGCCACCTCGGCATCGCCGAGATCAACGCGGGTGCCGACGCGACGGTGTCAGTTCCCGCCAGCGGTCCGGTAGGGCAGTTCGTCTTCGTCGTCGAGGGCACCCTCCGGTGGCGGGACGGCTCGTACGGGCCGGAGTCGGTCGGGTGGCAGCCGGCCGGCGAGCCCGGGTTCACCGGGACAGCGGGGCCGGCGGGCGCCAGGTTGCTGACGCTGAGGTTCCGGGACCGCGCCGGTGCCGAGACACCAGACGACGGCCGGGACGGTCCTTCGGCCGGGCTCGCGGAAGGACGAGCGGATGACTAACGCCACGCTCACCGAGGGCCTTCACCCTGACCTCCGCCGAGCCGCGCGGCTCTACCGCCTGGTGGACCACGCGGATCCGCTGTCGGTACGCCGAGAGTCAGCCCGCCGGATCCGGGTGGCCAGGGCAGCGGGCCTGTGGGCCGGCGAGGACGCCGAGGTGAACGTCCGGGACCTGCGCATACCGGGCGGCCCCGGGTACGACGTGGGCGTACGGATCTATCTGCCGACGGCCGGGCAGGCACCGCATCCGGTGGTGATGTTCATGCACGGCGGCGCCTTCATCTCCGGTGATCTCGACTTCGAGCATCCCCGCTGCCTGGAGATGTGCCGCGAGGCGCGGGTGGCGGTGGTGTCCGTCGACTACCGGCTCGCGCCCGAGCACCCCTATCCCGCGGCCCTGGACGACTGCCTGCTGGTCTACGAGTGGCTGTGCCGAGGGGAGGCGTCGGGGATCGATCCGGCCAGGATCGCCGTGGCCGGGTCCAGCGCCGGGGGTGCCCTCGCCGCCGCGCTCTGCCTTCGGGCCCGCGACGCGGGGCTGCCCCCGCCGAGGCTGCAACTGCTCCTGTATCCGGTCCTGGACGATCGGCTACGGACGCCCTCGATGCTCGCCTGCACCGACACTCCCGCCTGGAACCTCGCGAACTGCCGGCACATGTGGCACCACTATCTCGGGCCGGTCGGGCAACGACGCCAGGTCTCCGCCGAGGCCGCTCCGGCCCGGGCCACCGACCTTGCCGGGCTCCCCCCGGCGTACGTCATGGCCGTCGAGTACGACCCGCTGCGCGACGAGGGCGTCGAGTACGCCCAACGGCTCACCGCCGCCGGCGTCCCGACCGAGCTGCACCAGTTCCCCGGCACCTTCCACGGCTTCGACACCCTGGCGGCCGCGCCCGTGTCGCTACGGGCCCGCCGCGAGCACAACGAGGTCCTGCGGGATGCCCTGAGATGAGACCCCAGCTCGTATGTCGTCGAGACGTCGGCGACCCGACCCGAAGGAAGAGACGTGTCCTCCGAAGCTGAGTTCATAACGGCCGCGCTCCAGTTCCTCGACGAGATCGGCGCGGACACCTCCGAGGTGGAGGCCGACACCCACCTGTTCGACAGCAACGTGCTCGACTCGCTCGGGACGCTCGCCTTCCTCGACTTCCTCGAGCAGCAGCGCGGCAGCGACATCGACCTGGACCAACTCGACATGGATGAGATCGCCACGCTCCGCCGGGCGTACCGGTTCACCGGCGGCTACGAGCCGTCCGGCGTCGCACAGTAGTTGACCGCACGATTTCCAGAGGAGACAGCCAATGCGGATGTGGATCGACCAGTCGAAGTGCCAGAACAGCGGCCTGTGCGAGGAGGAGGCTCCCGAACTGTTCGCGGTGGGCGGCGACTTCCTCGCCTACGTGCGCGAGGGTGACGAGGTCCTCGACCAGCCCGGCGGCGAGGCGAGCCAGGCCGAGGTGCCCGATCACCTGGTGGGCCTCGCCGAGGACTGCGCGCGCGCCTGCCCGGCCAGCTGCATCCACCTGGTCGGCTAGCCGTGGGTCGCCGGTGGCCGATCGCCGCTGGCGGGCGCCGGTGAGCCCCGCCCCGCCACTGTCGCTGGTCACGGGAGCAACCGGGTTCCTCGGCTCGGCGATCGTGGCGCGGCTGCTCCGCCAGGGCCACTCGATCCGCTGCGTCGTCCGGGGGGAGACGGACGGCGACCGGGTCGGCCGGCTACGGGCCGCCCTGGGCGACCAGGTCGACGAGTGGTCCCGGATCGAGGTGGTCCCGGGCGACCTGTCGAGGAGCCGCTTGGGGCTGTCGGAGGCGGACTTCCGGTCTCTGGGTCGGGGTGTCAGCCACGTCGTCCACTGCGGTGCCCGGGTGAACATGACGCTGCCCTACGAGCCGCTGTACGACACGAACGTCCGGGCCACCGAGGATCTGCTCGACCTCGCGGCGGCGCTCCCGGCCTCGTTCGGCTACGTGGGCAGCCTCGCCGCGGTGGCCCGGGGCGTCGCGACCGAACCGTTCGAGCTGCTCGCCCCGGTGTCCGGCGGGTACGCGCAGAGCAAGTGGTCGGCGGACCGGCTGGTCAGCGTCGCCCACCAGGAGGGTCGGCTGGGCGCGGTCATCTTCCGGCCCGGCCGGGTCACCGCGGATTCCCGCACCGCCCGAGGCAACCCGGACGACCTGCTGGAGATGCTGGTCCGTAGTTGTGTGCGGCTGACGGCGGCGCCCATCCTGCGGACCCGGGTACGACTCAGTCCGGTCGACTGGGTCAGCGAACTCATCGTGGCGCTGTCCGGGGCGCCGGTGAGCCATGGGCGCGCGTACCACCTGATCTCGGCCGAGACACTGCCCTGGACCGGCGTGGTGGCGGCCCTGCGCCGCGCCGGTCACCCCCTGACCGAACTGCCCTACCCGCAGTGGCGGGCGCTGGCCATCGCGCACAGCGGCGAGGATCCCGACGTGGCGAGGCTGGCCAGTGCGCTACCGCCGACCGAACTCACGCTCGACGACCGGAGCCTGCCCGGCCCGATCAACGCGCGGCGGACGCTGGGCGGGCGGTTTCCGGGGCTGCCGCCCGCGGAAAGCCTGCTCGACGGGACGATAGCGGCCTGGCAGGCCACCGGCAGGCTCCCCACGCCGCTGCCGTGAGGACCAGCAACGCCGGCACGGTGCTCAGGCTCTCGGCCGCCGCTGGATGCGGGAGAGGCCGCGTTGCAGTCGCCAGGTGAAGGCGCGGATGTCAACTCCCGCGGCAACGAGGTCGGTCACCGAGTAGTGCGGCAGCTCGTCGAGCCGGTGGATCCAGCCGAGGCTCGCGCAGGTACGGGCGTACCGGTCGGTGACCGCCGCCGGCTCGGTGGCCGTACCGCCGTCCGGGAAGGGCGAGAAGACGTACGCCTCAGGATGCCGGTCGATGCCGAGGATGGCGGCTTGTGCGGCGCAGTGGGCCAGGTAGGCGCGCAGCAGCGGGACGGTGCGTGGGTCGAGCGCGACCGGGTGCCGCCGGATCGTGAGCGTACCGGCGTCAAGGTCGACATGGGTCCAGCGCAGGTCGCACAGCTGCGCGGGGCCGGCTCCGGTGGTGAGGGCGAGCCAGACGAACAGTCCCCAGCCGGGGTCGTTCGACGCCTCCGTGACGATGGCCGCGGCCTGCTGGTGGGTGGGGGACGGCATAGAGGCAATGTAGGCAGTGTGCGGCCCCGTTGAGGACACACCGCCGTGCGCACCTTGGCGCGCTACATCGTCCACACCGAGAGGGCTTGGCCGAACCGCAGGCGTTCGCGACATTTGTTCTCACTGCGGTTTCCGGATCAGACGAACGGGGCGAGCGTCATGGCATTGCGGAACGAGCCGGGGGCCGTGGCGCCGGCCACTGACGTCATCGTGCTCCCCGGGGCCAGGTCGGCCCAGGGGATAGCCAGCGGAGCCGGTGACACCTTCTACTGCGGTGATCTGTTCCTCGGCCACATCTACCGGGGAGATCTTCGGCGCCGTACCGCCGAGTTGTTCATCGAGGTCCCGGCCGGGCGGCTGTCGATGGGGATGTGGGCCGATCTTCGGCACGGGTTGCTGTTCGTCGGCGGCGCTCTGGGGTGGGCGTACGTCTACGACCTGGATACCGGTGCGACGGTTGCCACCTACCAGCTCGGTACCGTGGGCGATCTGGCCACCACGGTCGTCAACAAGGTCTTCGTCGCCGAGCGGGGTGCCTATTTCAGCGACTCCTCCAGCGCCGTCATCTATTTCGTGCCGATCGGCCCGGCCGGCGAGCTCGGACCGGCCAGCACGATCCCGGTGACCGGACCGGCGGCGGAGATCACTGGCGAGTTCAACCTGAACGGGATCATCGCGGCCGAGGCCGGAGAGCCGTTGATCATGTCGCACACGTCGAACGGCCGGCTCTACACCGTCGACCCGGCGACCGGTGCCAGCCGGCTGATCGAAGGCGTCGATGTGCCCGTGGCTGATGGCCTGGTGCTGGAGGGCAACCACCTGTGGGTGGTGCAGAACCGGATCCACCAGGTGTCCCGGGTGCGGCTGAGCCCCGACCTGTCCAGTGGGGTGGTCGAGGCGGTCATCACCCACGACGCCTTCCAGTTCCCGGCGACCGCCGCCCTCTTCGACGACTGCCTGGCGGTGCTCAACGCGAAGTCGGACACGGCGGAGACCGGAGACCCGCCGACGGCCGACGAGTACGAGGTCGTCATCGTCGAACGCTGAGCGGTGCGGCTCAGCCGTGGTCGCGTCGCCGTTCGATCAGTCGGTCGATGTCGCGGACGGTGCCGGCGTCCTGGAGTTCGTCCTCGCTGATCTCCAGCCCGAACCGGTCGAGGAGGATCACGGACAGCTCCACGAGCGTGATCGAGTCGAAACCCGCGTCCTCGAGGCTGAGCTCGGGGTGCACGGCGGCCTCCTCCAGCCCCAGATCGTCGAGCAGGATGCTTCTAAGCTCCTCGTTCACGGCGGCGTCCTTCCACGAGATCGGATTCGTCGTCGACGACGATCAGTGCGCCGCTGTGGTACCGGTCCCGACAGGTGCGGCGCTGGAGTTTTCCGCTCGTCGTCTTGGGCATGGTGCCGCGGCGCAGGAAGACGACGTCGTGCACGTGGATGTCGTGCTGTGCCGCGACGACGCGGCGCACCGCGGCGCGCAGTCCGCGGAGGTCAGTGGCCGCCTCCGGCCGGATCTCGGCGACGACGACGACCCGCTCCCGCTCGTCGACGTTGACACCGAACGCGACGACGTTGCCGGTCCGGACGGCGGGCACCTGTTCCTCGACTGTCAACTCAATGTCGCTCGGGTGGTGGTTACGGCCGTCGATGATGATGAGGTCCTTGAGCCGGCCGGCGACGAACAGGCAATTCCCGTGGAAGAAGCCGAGATCGCCGGTACGCAGCCAGCCGTCCTCGCCGTCGAGGGCGGCACCGAAGACCTCCGGCCGGTCGTCCGACCAGTAGCCGGCACAGACGTTGGCGCCGCGTACCCAGATCTCGCCGACGTCCTCCGGCCCCGCGGGCAGTCCGGTCGCCAGATCCACGATCCGTACCTCCTGGTCGACGGGGAGCCCGCAGCCCACCATGGCGACCCCGCGCGGGTCGCGTCCCCGATCCGCCGGACCCGCCCGGCGTGGAGGTCGGCACGGTCGAACGAGCGGACCGGGGGCTCCTGGTCGAGAGGAACGGTGGTCACCACGAACGTCGCCTCCGCGAGGCCGTAGACAGGGGTGTGGGCGGCGGGTCGGAATCCGTACGGTGCGAAGGCTTCGGTGAAGCGGGCCAGCGAGCGGGCCCGCACGGGCTCGGCGCCGTTGCCGGCGTAGACCAGCGGGGACAGGTCCAGTCCGGCGCGCTGCGCCGCGGGGACCCGGTCGACGCACATGTCGAAGCCGAAGTTGGGGCAGAGCATGTGGGTGGCGCGCCGGTCGCTGAGCAGCCGCAGCCAGCGCAGCGGCTCCCGGACGAAGGCCAGCGGGCTCATGTGCAGCACCGGAACCCCGGTCGCCAGCGGCAGGATCACCCCGAACACCAGGCCCAGGTCGTGGAAGAGCGGGCTCCAGCTCACGATCGTGGAGTGCTCGTCGAAGCGGAGACTGGTGCGGCTCTGACCCACCACCGCGGCCATGTTCCGGTGGGTGACCCGGACGCCCGCGGGGTGCCGTGTGGAGCCGGAGGTGTACTGGAGATACGCGGTCTCCGCCGGCTCGCACGGGGCCGGGGTCCACTGGATCGACGGGTCGGGCTCGATGTCGTCGGGGTGGATGATCCGTACCGTGGTCTCGTGGAACGACCGCGGTGCGAGCGCCACCGCGCACCCGCAGTCGTCCATGGCCAGCGCTATCCGGTCGTTGTGGCGATAGGGGCCGGGCGCGGACAGCGGTACCGCGATCACCCCGGCGTAGAGGCAGGCGACGAAGCCGACGACGAAGTCCACGCCGGTCGGGCAGAGGATCGCGGCCCGGTCACCGGGCCGGGCGACCTGCCGCAGGCGCTCGCCGACGGCGCGGACCCGCGCGTCCAACTCCCCGTAGGTCAGGTTCCGGGCTCGTCCCCACGGCTCGGTCGAGTAGTCGACGAACGTCATCGCCACCTGCTCGGGATGCGACTCGGCGCGCTGCCGGACGGCCGTGGTCCAGGCGGTCTCCGACCGGACCCTCACCGCTTGCTCCCTCCGGCGCCGCGGCGGCGTCCCGTCTCGAACATCTGGCTGGCGATGGTACGCAGCAGGATGTTCGACGTGCCCTCGTAGATCTGGCCGATCACGGCGTCCCGATAGAACTTCTCGACCGGGTACGCGGTGCTGAAGCCGTTGCCGCCGAAGGTCTGTACGGCCTGCGACGCCGCCCGGGTGGCCACCTGGGAGGCCAGATACTTCGCCATGGCGCAGCGCGACAGCAGTTCGGGCGCGTGACCGCCCCGGTCGGCGAGCCGGGCCACGTCGTACACGAGCAGCCGCGCCGCTTCGATCTCGGTGGCCACCTGGGCGAGCGGAAGCTGCACGCCCTGGAAGGTGGCGATGGGTTGGCCGAACTGTTCGCGCTCCTCGGCGTACGCCACGGCCGCGTCGAGGGCGCCGGTGGCCAGGCCCACCATCTGCGCGCCGATACCGATCCGGCCGATGTTGAGGGTGTCGATGGCGATGTCGTAGCCGTCGCCCTCCTCCCCCAGCCGGTGGTCCCGGGGAACGCGTACGCCGTCGAAGTGCAGTTCACAGGTCGAGCTCGCCCTGATCCCCAGCTTCTCCTCGTTCGGTCCGACGACCAGCCCTGGTGTGTCACTCGGCACCAGGAAGGCCGTTATGCCGTAGACGCCGTGCTCGGGGGCGGCGTTGGCGAAGACGACGAAGAGGCCGGCCTCGCGGGCGTTGGTGGTCCAGATCTTCCGCCCTTCCAGCACGTAGTCTGTGCCGTCGCGGCGGGCCCGCGACCGCAGCGCGAACGCGTCGCTGCCGGATTCCGGTTCGGTCAGCGCGTAGCCGCCGACGACGTCACGGGCCAGCCGGGGCAGGTGGCGCTCCTGCTGGGCGGAGCTGCCCCACCTGATGAGGGCGGTGTTGACGAGCACGTTCTGTACGTCGACGCAGACCGCCACCGCGGGATCGACCCGGGCGAGCTCGGCGATGGTCAGGGCGCTCATGAAGGTTGAGCCGCCGCCGCCGCCGAAGCGGTCCGGGATCTGGATGCCCATCAGGCCCAGTGCGAAGAGTTCGTCGATCAGCTCGCGGGGCATCCGGGCCTCACGGTCCATCCGCTCCACCTGCGGCCGCAGTCGCTCGTCCGCCCATTTGCGGACGGTGCCGCGCAGTGCTTCCTCTTCGTCCAAGAACAAGGTTTCCATGACAGCGCCCCCTATTGGAATGCGGCGAGCCCCAGCACGGACCGGGCCACCACCAGCTTGTGTATCTCGGTCGTCCCCTCCGCGATCGTCAGCGCCCGGGCGTCGCGGAAGTAGCGTTCGAGCGGGTAGTCCGGCGACAGTCCGTTGGCGCCGTGGATCTGGATCGCCTCCGACGTGACCCGCACCGCCATCTCGGTGGCGTACGCCTTGGCCATCGACGCCTCCCGGTCGGACCGGTGACCCTGCTGCACCGAGGTCAGCGCGCGGTGGATGAGCAGGCGGGAGGCGTCGATCTCGGCGGACATGTGGAAGATCTTGTCCTGGATGAGCTGGAACTCCCCGATCCGTCGGCCGAACTGGCGGCGTCGTCGGGCGTAGGACACCGAGGCCTCCAGCGCAGCGCGGGCGATCCCGAGCGAGACGACGGCAATCCGGCAACGCGCCCACTGCATCGTCCGGAAGATGAGTTGCAGGTTTCCCGGGGAGCCGGCCGGGCCGATGCAGTTCTCCCGTGGCACGCGGCAGTCCTCGAAGACCATCTCCGAGGTCACGAACGCGGTGAGCCCGAGTTTGGGCAGGTCCCTGGTTCGGTAGGGCGACCGGGCGCGTTCGACGATGATCGGCCTGATCTCCTCCGATCCGTCCGCGCCGGCGACCCGGCACAGCACGATCGCGTAGTCGGAGATGTCGGCGTTGGAGATCCAGCGTTTCTGCCCGTTGATGACGTAGTCGTCGCCGTCGGGGACCGCCCGGGTCTCCAGCGCCGCGTTGTTCGAGCCGTGGTCGGGCTCGGTGGAAGCCAGGCAGCCGATGCCCTCGCCGCGCAGCAGCGCCGGCACGGCCCGGTCCCGCAGCTCGGCCGGGCCCGCCGCGGCGATGTACCGGGCGCAGGCGTACGAGATCATCAGGCAGCCCTCGAGCGAGGGGAACACCCGGGCCAGTTCCTCACTGGCCAGCGCCGCCGCCACCTCGTCCTGGGTGTCCTCCATCGGATAGCCGTGCCCGCGCAGCGTCTTGACGATTTCCGGCAGCCGGTCCAGTGGCAGCCGGTCGTCGCCGTGGCGGTCGCCGAGCGGCCGGATGTCCTCCTCCAGGCCCGCGCGCAACGAGGCCAGCTGGTCGTCCGACATCGACGCGTGCCCGTCACCCATGATGGCGACCCCTTCTCTCAGAGTGTCCCGTCGTCGTCTCGGAGCGCCCCCTCCAGGCGCTTGAGTTCGGCGGACACGGCTTCGGCGAACAGGCCCGGCGACGAGTCGAGGAAGAAGTGGCCACCGGGCAGGGTGGTGGCCGAGAACTCAGCCGTCGTCTGCTCGCCCCAGGCCTCCAGCGCGGGTAACGGCACCGTCCAGTCCTCGCTGCCGCCGAAGGCCGCGATCGGGCAGTCGAGTGGGCTGCCCCGCTCGTGTGCGTAGGTCTCGTCCAGGCCCAGATCCGCCCGGAGGACGGGGAGCATCACATCGACCAGTTCCTCGTCGTCGAGCAGGTCGTTGTGCCGGCCGGCCAGCCGGTGCAGCCCGTCGACCAGCTCGGCCCGGGACAGCTCGTGCAGCGGGGTCCGCTCCGACCGCAGGTGCGGAGCCCGGGCCGCGGCGGCGAACAGAGCCGTCGGCCCGGGCCATCCCCGCCGGGCGAACTCGCGCCCGGTCTCGAAGCCGATCAACGCGCCCACGCTGTAGCCGAGCAGGACGAACGGTCGGGGAACCCGCTCGGCGATGACGTCGGTGAGCTGGTCGACGAGCGGCTCCAGGCGGGTCATCGGTGTCTCCCCGAGCCGGCGGCCATGCCCGGGCAGCTCGATGGCGCACACCTCGACGTCGCCGGGGAGATCCGCCGCCAGCCGCCGGAAGACCGACGCCCTCCCGCCGGAATAGGGCAGGCAGACCAGTCGCAGGCCGGCATCCGGTTTCGGACGTGGGTACTGGATCCAGCGCTGGCGATGCGGATTCCGTTCCGGTGTCTCCGGCATGGGACCCTATGCCTCGCCGAACTGCTCGACGAAGCGGGCAAGGGCCTCCTCGGGGATCAGCACCCCGTCGCACTGCGGAGGGCCGCCCACGTAGCCGTTGCTGCGCAGGACCTCCAGGTGGCGCTGGGCCCGCTGCGGGTCGGACGGTCCGGTCACCGGCCCGATGCCCTCCTGGGCGACGAGTACGTTGGACAACACCGAGCTGGTGATCTGGGTGATGCTGTAGGCGTCCGGCGTGTTGGCGGCGAACCACTCCACGCCCTCCTCGCCGGCCAGGTCGTACATGAGCGGCGGCCAACCGAAGATCTTCCGCATCGGGGTGGCGCACTCGATCACGTCGCCCTGGCCGAACAGCAGGTCCGCCTTCTCCTGGATCCGGGCCATCGCCACGTCCCGGTCGTAGCAGGGCGGGATCGAGTCGTCGACCAGCATGGTGCCGGGCCTGAGCTTGCCGATGTCGACGATGTCGGGGGCGTTGGTGTCCGCGCTGATCACGGTCGCCTCGTAGAACTTGTCCGGCAGCGACGAGGTGCCGCCGATGATCTCGATCTCGCCCTGGTAGCCGAGCACGTCGCGTACCTCGTCGGCGGCCTTGCGGAGCCGGCTCGGGATCCCGGCCGCGGGGCCGCGGGGGCTGTCCCCCGTCGCGGCGTACGGGTCGCAGAGGACGAGCTTGCGGGGGTGCGGCAGGGTGCTCAGCAGCAGGTGCATGGACGCCTTACCCACCGAGCCGACGCCGAGGATGCCCAGCACCTCGTTCTCCATGCTGCGCCCGGTCATCTGCAGCATCCGCTCCACGTTGAGCACGACGGCAGCGGAGGTGGTGTCGTGGCCGCTGGTGACCGGCGGAAGGTCCTGGCGGCCCTCGACGGCCTCGGCGACCCCGCGAGCGTAGTTGGTCGCCGTCACCAGCAGTCCGCTCAGCGAGATGTTCTTCGCGCCGAGCCGGGTGCCCATCTCGACCCCACTCATGATCGTCTCGACCAGTCGCTCCTGGTTGAGGTACAGCTCGGCGGTGTCGAGGCGCGGGATCATGATCGTGGCGATGCGGCCCAGGTTGGTGTCGATGATGCCGCACAGGTGCGGGGCGTCCAGCTCCATCAGCCGGTGCGCGACGTCGCCGGGCTCGATGCCCGCCCGTTCGAACAGGCCCGCCGGCGTGGCCAGCACGCCGGCGCCGTCCACCTGCGGGATCTTGCCGGTCACGTAGAGCGTCAGCAGGTCGCGCCGCTCGGTGGTGACGCTGCCCTCGATGACCTCGGCGGCCTTCTCACCCTCGTCGGTCTGCTCGTCCTGGCCCGTGTCGTCGCCCTTGGTGAGCGCGGCCGACAGGTCGGCGATCGTGGGGTGGGCGAACAGGTACCGGACCCCGAGCTGCTTGCCGACCGTGCCGGAGATCTTCGACACGAGGTTCACCGCCTGCAGCGAGTCGTCGCTGAGGTCGAAGAAGTTGTCGTGGACGCCCACCCGGTCGAGTCCGAGCACGTCGCACCAGTGCTGACTCAGCTGCTCCTCCAGCGGAGTGCGGGGCGCGACGGCCCGCGGGCGGCGTCGAGCTCGGGAATGTTCGACTCGGCCAGGGCCTTGCGGTCGATCTTGCCGTTCGCGGTGAGCGGCAGGTCGTCGCGCAGGATCACCGTCTTGGGAACCATGTACTCGGGCAGCTTGTCCCGGATGAAGGTCCGCAGTTCGCCCGTCTCCGGCCGCTTGTCGCCGGCCGTGACCACGTACGCCACCAGGCGCTTGCTGTCGCTGTGGTCGTCCACGGCCAGCACGACCGCTTCGCGTACCGCCTCGTGCTCGTGGATGACGCTCTCGATCTCGCCGAGTTCGATCCGGTAGCCGCCGATTTTCACTTGGAAGTCCTCCCTACCGAGAATTTCGATGCTGCCGTCGGGAAGTCGCCGTCCGATGTCCCCGGTGCGGTACAGGCGCTCGCCGGTCCCTGGGTGGGTGATGAAGGCGGCGTCCGTCGCCTCCTTGTCGTGCCAGTAGCCGTCGGCCACGCCGGTGCCGCCGATGTAGAGGTCGCCCGGGACCCAGATCGGACGTACGTCGAGATCCCGGTCGAAGACGTGGACCTGCTGGTTGGCCAGCGGCTTGCCGTACGGGATGCTGGTCCAGGCCGGGTCCACGGCACCGATCTCGTACCCGATCGACCAGATCGAGGCCTCGGTCGCGCCGCCGAGGCTGATCACCTTCACGTCGGGCACCAGCCGGCGCAGCCGGTCCGGCAGGGTGACCGGGATCCAGTCCCCGCTGAGCAGCGCCAGCCGGAGCGAGCCGGGGATGTCCAGCCCGACGTTCTCGGCGTACTGGACCAGCAGGCTCATGAAGCCGGGGACGGAGTTCCAGACCGTGACGCGTCCCTGCCGCATCATGTCGAGCCAGTGCGCCGGGTCGCGCAGCCCGGAGTCGTCGGGCAGTACGAGCCGCGCGCCGGCGGCGAGCGTGCCGAACACGTCGTAGACCGAGAGGTCGAAGCCGAGCGAGGAGAGGCCGAACACGGCGTCGTCCGGGCCGACCTGGAACCGCTGGTTGATATCGGTGATCGTGTTGAGGGCGCTCCGGTGGGAGATCATCACGCCCTTCGGCACGCCAGTGGAGCCCGAGGTGTAGATGACGTACGCCAGGTCCTCCGGGCGTTGGACGGGTGCGAGGGGCGCTTCGGAAACCTCCTTCAGCAGCCGGGTGTCCACGGCCAGGCGGCGGATGTCGTCGGGCCAGTCGAGGCGCCGGTCGACGCCCTCCTGGGTGAGCACGATCCGCACGCCGGCGGCCCTGAGGATGCGGTGCAGCCGCTCGCGTGGCAGCGAGGCGTCCAGTGGCAGGTACGCCGCCCCGGACTTGAGCACCCCGAGCACCGCGGGTAGCTGCGCCCAGCCCTTGTCCATCACGACGGCTACCAGGGTGTTGGGACGTGCACCCTGGTCGCGTAGCCAGCGGGCGAGGCGGGTGGCGTGCCGGTCGAGTTCCCGGTAGGTGATCGTCCTGGCCGTCGACACGAGGGCCGGCTCGTCCGGCCGCTCGGCCGCCTGCGCCTCGAACGGCTCGTGCAGCAGTCCGGCGGGCACCGGCGTGGCGGTGTCGTTCGCCTCGGCCTGCAACGCCCGGTGCGCCACGGGCACGATGTGCCGTCGGCCGCGCTCCTCCCAGCCGCCCGGTTCCTCGGCGAGCCGGCGTACGTGCCGCACGAAGGCGTCAAGCATGTCCTCGGCGAGACCGGGTGGGAAGACCGAGTCCAGGACGTCCCAGGTGAACTCGAGTCCGCCCTGCCGCACGGCGCTGCGTACCTCCAGGTAGACCTGGGGGGTCTGGCTGACGCTGTAACCGAGTTCGCCGAGCCCCGACATGTCGACGCTGCTCATCTCGACGCTGTTGAACACGACGTAGGTGTTGCGGCGCGGGGCACCGCCGTACGCCTTCGCCAGTTCGCGCATCACCTGGACCCCGCTGACGTAGCGGCAGTGCTGGAGGTCCTCGATGAGCTGCGCCTGGAGACGCCGGGCGCGTTCGAGGAAGGTGGCCCCGCCCGACGGGAGGACGCGCAGGTGGTTCGGCAGGGCGAAGCTGCCGATGATCGAGTTGACGTCGTCATGTACCGGCAGCCGGTCCCAGAACGGCGCGTTGATGCTGAATTCCTCGGTCTTGCTCCACAGCGCGGCAACGTCGCAGAACGCGGTCAGCAGCGCGGCGCCGGGCATCAGGCCGGCCTCCTGCACCCGCGCCTTGAACCGGTTCCACGGCTCCGGTTCCAGGATCCGGGCGGTCAACGCCTTCGACACCGGTGCTCCGGTGCGGGCCACCTGGATGGGCAGCTCGGGCGGTGGGGGAAGCGTCGGCAGTCGCCGTCGCCAGTAGTCGAGGGCCCGCTCATAGATGGGCGACCCCGTCAACGCCGCCTTGGCCACCACGTAGTCGCGGGTGCTCAGCTCGATCGGCGGAAGTTCCTCGCCCACGTTGAGCTGTGAGAGTTCCCGCAGGATCTGCATCAGGCTCAGCGAGTCCGAGACCAGCAGGCTGAAGCCGTAGTGCAGTCGCGTGCGGTCGTCGTCCAACAGGGTCGCCCGGATCCGGAACAGCGGCCACTGGTCCCGGACGAACATCTCGCCCGGCATCTCGCGGCGGAACGTCTCGAGCCGTTCGGTCACCTCGGCGGCCGGTCGGCCGCGCAGGTCGAGCACCTCTATGTCGTATTCGGGTACCTCCGGCAGGATCTGGTTCTGCCCGTCGGGAAGCACGATGGCGCGCAGCATCGCGTGCCGGCGGATCAGGTGCCGCCAGGACTCGGTGAAGTGGTCCAGGTCGAGTCCGACGGTGTCGATCTCGATGTAGCCGTTGCCGGCCAGGTTGCCGATCTCGAACGCGTCGCGTCCACCGGCCCAGATGGCCTGCTGCATGTCGGTGAGCGGAAACGGTTCGTACAGCTTCTCCGGCGCCGGGACGATCTTCGGGATGGCCGTCGGGCGGTCCGCGGCGCGCTCCCGGACCAGGGTGAGCAGTTCGGCCTTGTTCTCCTTGAGCGCGGCGCGCAGTTCGTCGGTGAGGGCGTTCCTGGGGGCGCGGACGCGGAGTTCGTCCCCGTCGGCCCAGAGCATCACGCCTCGCCGGGAGAGATCCGCGGCCAGTTCCTGCACGGTTCCCATCGCATACTCCTCCAGCTGATGTCAGAGAATTTCGAACTCTTCCCAGGCCGCTATGTCTGAGCCCGCGTCGGTCGGTGGCGCGGCACCGGCCGTGGTGCCCGCTTCGGCGTCGGCCAGCATTCGCTCGGCGAGTTGCCGCACGCTGGCGCCCTCGAGGGCGGCGGTCAGCGGCAGCGTGAGACCAAGCTCCACCTCGACCCGGCTCTTCATCCCGACCGCGACCAGGGAATCCAGGCCGACCTCGGTGAGCGGCTGGTCGATGTCGAGCTGCTCGGGTTTCATCTCCAACGCCCGCGCGACCGCACCGTGCAGGTAGGACTCCAGCAGCTCGCGCCGATGCGCCGGGTCGGCGGCGAACAGCTCGTCGACGGTGAGGGGGCCGCGGGCGGCCTCGACGACGGCTGGTTCCGGTGCGGCGGCGGCCACCAGCTCGGAGATCAGCGGAGCCGGGGGCGCTGCCGCCGCCCAGCGCTGCCAGTCGACGAGCGCCGCGGCGACCTGCGGCGCGTCGACGCCGAGCAGCGGGCCCAGCCAGCTGATGCCGCTGGCCGGCGCGATGCCGCTCACCCCGGCGCGCTCGACGAACCGGCCGACGCCATCGGGCGTCACGGAGAGCCCGGTGTTCTCCCACGCGCCCCAGGCGATGCTCAGCGCCGGGCGGCCCTGCCCGCTCCGCAGCGCGGCGAGTGCGTCCAGGAAGGTGTTGGCCGCCGCATAGTTTCCCTGCCCCGGCGAGCCGACCAGCCCGGCGAGCGAGGAGAACAGCACGAAGAAGTCCAAGGCCAGGTCGGCCGTTGCGGTGTGCAGGTTCCACGACCCGGCGACCTTGGGTTCGAGGACGGTCAGCAGGCGCTGCGGATCGAGGGTGCGGAGGGTGGCATCGTCGAGGACACCGGCCGCGTGCACGACCCCCCGGAGCGGCGGCATCGATGTCGCCGCGTCGGTGAGGACCCGGGTGAGCGCCGACTCGTCGCTGACGTCGGCCCGCGCCACCCGGACCTCGACGCCCGCGTCGCGCAGCGTCCGCACCACCCGCCCGGCGTCGTCGCCAGGATCCCGGCGGCCGATCAGCAGGAGATGCCGTGCGCCGTGGTCCACCAGCCAGCGCGCCGTGAGCAGGCCCAGCGCACCGAGCCCGCCGGTGACGAGGTAGGTGCCGTCCGGGCGGACGGCCTCGGCGGGTACGGCCCGTGGCGCCGTCCGGCGGACCAGCCGCGCCACGTGCCGGGTGTCGCCCCGGAGCGCGACCTGGGTCTCCGGGTCGTCCGCCCGCACCTCGTCAGCGATCCACCGCGCGACCGCCGGGTCCGGGGCGGGACCGAGGTCCACCAGGGTCGGCCGCAGCTCGGGGTGTTCGACGGCGGCGACCCGGCCGAGTCCCCAGACCGGCGCGTGGCGCACCGACGTGGCGGGCGCCGATCCGTCGATGCCGTGCACGCCGGCGGTCAGCAGCCACAGGCGCGCGTCCTCGCCCGCCGGTGCGCCCTCGGTCAGGGCCTGGATCAGGAGCAGCACGGTGACGACGCCCCGCTGTTGCGCGGCGCGCAGCGGGTCCGGGTCGTCTCCCGTCGCCTCGTCAAGGCTCCACAGCTGGACCACACCCCGCAGCGCGCCCACCCGCCCGCGCGCCGCGTCGACCGCCCGGCGGATGTCGTCGCCGTGCCCGGGGCGGACCACGATCTGGTCGGGGTCAGAGTCGTCGAAGCCGGCGCCGGCGGTCACCCGCACGGTCCGGTGCCCGTCCTCGCGGAGCCGGGTGGCCAGCGCGGCACCGACGCCGCGGTCGTCGACGAAGATCAGCCAGCCGCCGGTGCGCTGGGACCGGCCGGCCGCGGCGCGGTCGCGGGGTTGCCAGCGCACCTGGTAGAGCGCCCGGTCGAGGGCGAGCGGCGCGGGCAGCCAGGCGTCGTTGTCGAGTCGTCTGATGTGGACGCCCTCGAGTACGGCGACTGTCGTTCCGGCGTCGTCGGTCAGTCGGATGTCTCCGACCACGCTGGCGTCGTGCTGCGTACGGATGCGGGCGTGGGCCCAGAGGCGGTCCTGATGACCGGTCCCGAGCGGTCGGGCGACCATGCGGTCGACCGCCAGCGGCACGTAGGGGCGCCGGTCGTCGGTCTCGACGTCGAGGGCGGCGATCAGGGTGTGCAGGGCGGCGTCGAGGAACACCGGGTGGATGCCGTAGTCGCCCGTCTCGGCCGCCATCTCCGCCGGTGGGACGAGGGCGGCGAGGGCCTCCCGCTCACCCCGGGTCAGCTGGTCGACCGCCTGGAACGCCGGGCCGTACTCGAGCCCCCGCGCCCGCAGGATCCGGTAGAGGTCGGCCGGTTCGACCGGGTCCGGGCAGCGGGTGCGGGCGGCGGCCAGGTCCAGCGCCGGCAGGTCGGCCCCGTCCGACGCGCCGGCCGCGGCAGTGCCGGTGAGGTGCTGGGTCCACTCGGCGTCGTCCGCCGTCCGGGCGTACGCCCGGACGGTGGCGACGCCGTCCTCGGTGGCGGTCATCCGCAGCTGGACCGTGGCCGTGCCGGTGTCGTCGAGTGCGAGCATGCGGGGGAACTCGACAGCGGTGAGCACTGTGGACGTGGTGCCGAACAGCTGCGCGGCGGCCGCCCGGGTCATCTCGAGCCAGGCGGCACCGGGTAGCACGGCGACGCCCTGGACCCGGTGGTCGTCGAGGACGGTCTGGCCGGCCACGGTGAGGGTGCTGTCCCAGACGTGGCTGCCGGCTTCGCCGGCGAGCTGCAGGCGGGCACCGAGCAGCGGGTTGCCGCCGGCCTGACCGGACGGCCTCGGCTGGGTTGCCGTGGCGGGCAGCCAACAACGTTCACGCTGCCAGGGATAGCTGGGCAGCGGTACCGGCGGGCGGGCTTCGGGATGCAGCGCGGTCCAGGCCGGCTCGTAGCCGACGGCGTACAGGGCGGCGAGCGAGGTCAGCAGGACCTCCCGCGGTGGTTCGTCGCGACGCAACGACGGCACGAGCCTCAGCTGCCCCACACGGCTCTGCGCGTTCTGCGCGATCGCGGGCAGCAGGCCCGGGTGCGGCGACAGCTCGACGAACACGTCGTGGCTGTCGTCGAGGAGTCCGTCGACGGCCGCCGCGAAGAGCACCGGGTTGCGGATGTTCTCGGCCCAGTACCGGCCGTCGAGGGCGTCGGCGTCGACCGGGTGGCCGGTGACCGTGGAGTACATCGGCAGGTTCGGCGCGGACGGTCGCAGCTCGGTGAGGTGGCCGGCGAGCTCATCCACCAGGGGTTCCATCTGCGGGCTGTGCGAGGCGAAGTCGACCGACTGCAGGATCCGGACGAAGGTTCCGGCCCGCTGCAACCGGGCCGTGACCTCCTCGACGGCGTCGGCGTCCCCGGAGATCACCGTCGAGGTGGGCGCGTTGACCGCCGCCACCGAGACGCGGTCGTCCAGGCCGTTGAGCTCGGCGCGGACGGCCTCGGCGGGCAGTTCGACGACGGCCATCCGGCCGCGGCCGGCGACCGTGCGGACGACCTGGCCGCGCCGGCAGATGACGCGGACGGCGTCGGGCAGGCTGAGTACGCCGGCCAGGTGTGCCGCCGCCACCTCCCCCATGCTGTGGCCGACCACGGCGTCCGGCACGATGCCTCGGGACCTCCACAGGTTGGCCAGCGCGACCTGGACGGCGAACAGGGCGGGTTGGCAGAAGTCGGCCTCGTCGAGGCGGCTCGTGTGCTCGTCGGCCCAGAGCTGGTCGAGCAGCGACCAGCCGGCCTCGGCCCGGATCAGGCGATCGCATTCGGTCAGGGTCGCCAGCAGCGCCGGCTCGTCGCGCAGCGTCGGGTCCAGTGGCCACCAGACCGGGCCCTGTCCCGGGCAGACGAAGGCGACCCGGTGGTGACGGCGGCGGGCCGCGTCGCCGGAGACCATGCCAGGGCTGGGATCGCCGGCCAGGAAGGCCCGCAGCTGCTGCGCGGCGCGGTCGTGGGAGTCGGCGACGAGCGCCAGGCGGTGGCGGTGGTGTGCACGGCGCCTGGCGGCGGTGTGGGCCAGGTCGGTGAGCTCGGGAGGGCTGTCCTCGTCTCCGCTGAGGAGGTCGAGGTAGCGCTCCGCGGTCTGCCGCAGTGCCTGCGGGCTGCGGGCGGAGAGCGGCAGCAGGACGGTCCCGTCCTGGCGCGGCCGCTCGGGTCCGGTCTCGACGCCGCCGGGTGCCTCCTCGAGGACGAGGTGGGCGCAGGTCCCGCCGAAGCCGAACGAGCTGACTCCCGCCCGGGCCGGACCGTCGTGCTCCGGCCACGGCTCGCTGGCCACCGGAATCCGCAGCCCCAGCCCGTCGAAGTCGACCTGCGGGTTGGGTTTCTGGACATGCAGGCTCGCCGGGATCTGGCGGTGCTCGAGCATCAGCACCGTCTTGATCACGCCGGCGATTCCGGCGGCCGCCTCCAGATGGCCGATGTTCGATTTGACCGATCCGATCACGCACTGTCGCCCGGGTGGGCGGTGGCGACCCACCACGCTGCCCAGGGCCTGCGCCTCCATCTGGTCGCCGAGCAGCGTCCCGGTGCCGTGCGCCTCGACGTAGTCGATGTCGGCCGGCGCGACGCCGCTGTGCTGGTGCGCGGCGCGCAGAAGATCCTCCTGCGCCCGCCCGTTCGGTGCCATCAGCCCGTTGGTGCGGCCGTCCTGCCGGACCGCGCCGCCCCTGATCACCGCCCGGATCCGGTCGTTGTCGGCGAGCGCCCGCGCCAGGGTCTTGACCACCACGACGCCCGCACCCTCACCGCGCACGTAGCCGTCGGCGGAGGCGTCGAAGGTCTTGCAGCGCCCGTCGGCGGCAAGGACGCCGGCCTTGGTCAGGTTGATTCCGAAGGCGGGTGACAGGATCGCGTTCACGCCGCCGACGATCGCCAGCGGCGACTGCCCGGTCCACAGGCTTTCGCACGCGGCGTGCAGGGCCACCAGCGACGATGAGCAGGCCGTGTCGACCACGAGGCTCGGACCGCGCAGGTCGAGCTGGTAGGAGATCCGGTTGGCGGCCACGCTGAGGGCGATGCCCGTTCCGTAGTAGGCGTCGATGCCGTCGAGCCGGGGTGCCTGCAGCAGGGCGTAGTCGTAGCTGCTGACGCCGACGAACACGCCGGTGCCGCTGCCGTTGAGCGCGGTGGGCACCTGGCCCGCGTCCTCCAGCGCCTCCCAGGCGACCTCGAGCAGCAGCCGCTGCTGCGGGTCGATGGCGCTCGCCTCTCGGGGTGAGATGCCGAAGAACTCGCGGTCGAAGCGGTCGACGTCGTCCAGGAAGCCGCCCCAGCGGCTGATCATCTTTCCCGGGGCAGCGGGGTCGCTGTCGTAGAAGTCGTCGGCGTTCCACCGGTCGGCGGGTACCGCCTGGATCGCGTCCTCACCGTCGAGCAGCAGCCGCCAGAACTCGTCAGGTCCGTCGGCATGCGGAAAGCGGCACCCCATACCGATGATTGCGATGGGCTCCATGCGACGCTTGCTCCCTGTCCGGTCGTCATTCGTCATGCGGACCCGCGCTGATTCCGGCTACGTGTTCGGCCAGTGCGGAGATGGTGGGGTACTCCCACGTCAGCGTCTCGGACAGCGTGACACCCAGCATTTTTGCGAGGTCGCCGACCAATGCGACGCTGGCGGCCGACGTGAGGCCATTGGCAATGAATGACGCGTCTACGTCAATCTCTTCCGGGTCGATGTCTTGTCGAATAGCGATCTGCTTGACCAGCCAGTCCTCTATCCCTCGGCCGGCGGACATCGCCGATGGCACGGCAGCTCACCTTCCGTGTGGCGGACATTTTGAACGGGTCGCGACTTGAATTTCGCAAGCTCGGCCGGCGTGAACAAGCCCCGAGGGAGCGGACGACAATCCGTTCTCAGGTGCGCACCATGGTGCGCACCCCAGATACCCGGCAGCCCATCGGGAAGCGGTTAGCATCGAAGACCCGGGTGATTCTCGTCGAGCCTCCGGCTTAAGGAGTGCCATGGCACAAACAACCGATGAGCGCGGAACCGGCGCAATTCTGTGCGGGCTGGGTGTCTGTCTGCCCGAACGGGAGGTCGGGAACGACGAGCTGGGCGCGCGGCTCGGCGTGAGCGACGACTGGATCGCGCAGCGTACCGGGATCCGGCGACGCCGCGTCGCGGCTCCCGGGGTCAGCACGGGCGACCTCGCCGCCGCGGCCGGGCGCCGGGCACTGGAGGCGGCCGGCACCACCCGGGTGCAGGCGGTGGTCCTGGCCACGACGACGCCGGACCACCTCATCCCCGGTACGGCGCCCTGGGTGGCCGCCCGCCTCGGCCTGGACGGCGTCGCCGCCTTCGACGTCAACGCGGGCTGCAGCGGCTTCCTCTATGGGCTCGTTGTCGCCCAGGGTCTGCTCAGCGTCGGTGTCGCCGAGCGGGTGCTGCTGGTCAGCGCGGACATCATCACCCGGGTGGCCGACCCCGATGACCCACGGACCACCCCACTGTTCGGTGACGGCGCGGGTGCCGTGGTCCTGCGCCGTGGCGCACCGGAGGAGAGCGGCGCGCTCGGACCGTTCGATCTGGGTAGCGACGGGGCCAACAGCGAGGTGGTGCACATCCCGGGCGGCGGAGCCCGGCACCGCGCCGCGCCCGGAGACCGGGCTCCGTTCCTCACCATGGCCGGCCGGGAGCTGTTCCGGCACGCCGTGCACCGGATGCAGGCCTCGTCCCGGCGCGCGGTCGAGCGGGCCGGCTGGGCGCTCACCGAGATCGACGCGGTCGCCCCGCACCAGGCCAACCAGCGCATCTCCGCGGGCGTCGCGCGCGGTCTCGGCATCCCCGAGCAGCGGGTGCTGTCCAACATCGCCGAGGTGGGCAACACCTCGGCCGCGTCCATTCCGCTCGTGCTGCACCACGCCGTGCACACGGGCGCGCTCAAGCCGGGCATGCGGGTGCTGCTGACCGCGTTCGGCGGTGGGCTGGCCTGGGCGTCCACCACCCTGGTCTGGCCGGACATGACGGTGCCCGGCCCCGCGCCGGAACCGGCCGGCTGAGGGCGCGGATCCGCGGCCACGGCCGGCTGAGGGCGCGTCAGCGGACCTGCGCTCAGCCGGCCGCCTCAGTCCGGGCGGCGGGTGAAACGGCCCAGCTTCCACTCCACGTTCACCCCGTGCGCGGTCCCGGCCGGGCCGCGCATCAACTCGGGCAGCACCAGGTCAAGCATCAGGTGGCGGATCACCGCCTCACGGAGCGGGCGGTCGGTGATCTCCGCGAAGTACTCCTGCTGGTTGGCCGGAACGAGGGCGGTCAGGAGGCACTCCTCGGCCAGCAGCTCGTACGTCCGGCGTTCGATGCCGCCCACGAAGAACGGCGTCAGCGCGGCGGCCACCGCCTCGCTGTGCATCGGGGTGGGCAGGATCCTGCGGTCGGCGCGCCGTTGCGCGTCCGCGCGCAACGATTGCCGCACCGAGGCCACCGCCTCGCGCAGCACCGGTGCCAGGCTGGCCGGGTCAGCGGTGTCGAGGGCGGCCAGCCAGCGCCCGCGGACGAGCCGGTTGGCGTCGTGGAACAGCACCGAGTCGGCCTGCCGGTCGGCCAGGTCGGGCGCGCTGAAGGTGAGCAGACCACCGGGCCGCAGCACCTCGGCGATGGACGTCGCGGCTCGCCGCATGACCTTCTCGGCGAGCAGGTGGAAGACCATGTTCGCGACGACGGCGTCGACCTGCCGCCCACCGAGGACCTCCCGCAGCGGGCGGAACGGCCCGCCGCCGGGCTCGCGGAGGGCGTGGAAGCGGGTCCAGGGTACGTCGCGCAGCAGCTGGTACCCCTGGGCGAACCACCCGCCCGGGAGGTCCACGAGGTGCAGCTCGAACGTCGCGCCGCGCTCGGCCAGGCGCGGTACGACGCCCCGTTCGTGGCACGCCTTGGTCAGTTCGATGGAGGCGAGGCCCGTGCCGGCCCCGTAGTCCAGCACCCGGACGACGTCACCGGCGCGGACCTGGCCGATGCGCTCCTCCATCACCTCCAGGATGTGGTCGACGACGAGGCCGGTCGCCCCGGAGCACCAGGTCCGCGGGCGACCCAGGTCCCCGTCGGTGAACAGCAGCCGGTGCAGGCCGACGCCGTCGGCCAGGTCGTCGCGCGGACCCGGCGTCCAGCTGTCGTGCCGTTCCGGTGGCGGGTCGACCGGCATCGGCCGTCGGTCACGAGGTGGTTCGCGGAGACCGCGACGAACGGCTTGTTCCGCGGGTACCGGCGTTCGAGATGACCGACCGGCTGCAGGCCGGCGAGCCCGCAGCAACGCAGGAACGCGGAGTACTCGATGAGGTACTGGTGGGACAGGGCGTGATAGGTGTCGAGTGCCGCCGAATGGGTCGTACCGACCTGGTGACGGGCCACGCTCGGGGCCACGCTGTGCGCCTCGATGACGACCAGTCCGAACCTGCCGACGTGCCGCCGCCAGCGTCTCAGGTGGGCGACGAGGTCCGACTCGACCTCGCGGGCGCTCAGCGGCCCCCCGTCGGGGGCCAGGTAGACCCCGGTGGACCAGCCCGGCACGTCGTCGGCCGGGTCAAGCCCCAGATAGGTGCGGTCGTGGTCGAGGAACGACCGGATGTGCAGCCCGTCGTCGATCGCGAGGCCGTGTTCGGCGAGCCGGGTACGCAGGCTGTCGGGATCGGTGACGTCGCCGATCAGCAGCAGCGGGTCGGGCACGCCCGCGGCGTCGAGCACCTCACGAGCCCGCTCCAGGGCGACCGGGCTCGCGTCGATGCCGACGTAGCGGACCCCGTCACCGAGCAGGTCGTACAGGTGGGCGAGCCAGGTTCCGTCGCCGCAGCCCATGTCGGCGACGAAGGACGGCCGGGGCGTACGGGCGAAGATCTCCTGGACGATCGGGTCGGTGTCGGTGAAGTACCGGCGGTGCGCGGCCGAGCTGGCCTGCACGTTTATCCGCCGCTGGCAGTGCCATTCGCCGTCGCCGGGGCGGACCACCAGCTCGCCGCGGAACAGCGCCGGCAGCCGGCTGAGCATGGGCAGATAGGACCCGACGAGCCCGCAGTGGTCGGCGAAGTCGAGGAAGGCGGCTCCGGTCCCGGTCCAGGCGTCGTCGCGGTCGAGCCACCCGAGCAGCCGGAACAGTCGCGCGAAGTCGCCGGTCGGCCGTTTCAGCGCTCCGGTGCCGTGCAGGGTCAGGATTGCCGGCACGGCGAGGGCCGCGTCGAGATAGGTGGTGAGCGGGTCGGTCGGGTCGGTGTCAGCCCGCCACCGCTCGTGCTCGGCGAGCAGCGCGGCGAAGGCGGACCGGGTGACCGCGTCCCAGGGGGTGTCCCAGCAGTCGGGGCTGTTGTCGTCGAAGCGGGCGAGGAACGCGCCGCCCGCGACGAGCCGATCCCGGTGCCGCAGCGCCGCCAGGCCCCGCTCGGTCCAGGCCGGGGCGGGGTCGGTCTCGATCCAGCCAGCCGCCGCCAGGCAGTGCCAGGCCGCTTCCACATAGCCGGTCCCGGGCAGGTCTCCCGTGCCACAGGGTTTGCCGTCCAGCAGCTCTAGCGCGTCGAACGCGAAGCACGCCGTGGCGAGCAGCACTCCATCCTGGAAGAGGAACGCGGTTCGACGCGCCTCGGCACGATACTGCCGCATGACGAATCTCCTCGGTGAGGTACGACGAGGGCGACCTCTGTCCCGGCTTGTCCCTCGTCAGCACCGAAATTGATGAGCACCGGCGTGACCGCAGGTAAAGGGAAACTGTCCTCAGGGTCGCTCTCGTTCCGGTGGTCGCGGCACCGCCGACCATGACAAACATTCGCGAGAATCCGTAGGTACGGGCAAGCCCCGGGGGTGCGGACGATTCGGCACGCGAAGGTGCGGACGATGGGCCGCTACCGGGGTGCGGAGCGGGCCCGCAGCTGCGCGCGTTCCCCTTGGTGACCGAAGAGCAGGAGCACCTCCGCCGGGGTGGGGTCGGCGCTGTCGAAGAAGTGCGGGACCCGGCAGTCGAACTCGGCCACCTCACCCTCGGTCAGCACCAGGTCCTGGTCGTCCAGGAGCAGCCGCAGCCGGCCATGCAGCACGTACATCCATTCGTAGCCCTCGTGGCTGCGCTGCTCCGGGGCGCGGTGCCGCGGCGGGATGACCACCTTGTGCGCCTGGACGCCGCCGGGCCGACGGGTCAGCGGGATGTAGGTCATGCCGTCGCGCTGGACCGGTCGCAGATGGATGCGCGGGTCCCCGGTCGGCGGTGCGCCGATCAGCTCGTCGATCTGCACCCCGTACGCCTCGGCGAGCGGCAGCAGCAGATCGAGGGTGGGCCGACGACGACCGGCCTCCAACCGCGACAGCGTGGACACCGAGATGCCCGTCTCGGTTGCCACATCGGCGAGGGTCGTTCCGCGTTGCCTGCGGAAAGCCCGTAGGCGGGGTCCGACTCCGGCCAACACCTCAGCCACGTTTGCCATTCCTGCAATTTTATTTGGTCGTCCTGTCGGGCGGTAGCGAAGGTGGAGAACATGATGCAGACATTCGATGTCGCGGTGCTCGGCGGCGGCCCGGCCGGGCTGAGCGGCGCAGTGTCCCTGGCCCGGTCCCGCCGTTCGGTCGTCGTGGTGGATGCCGGGTCGCCGCGCAACGCGCCCAGTGCGGCCGTGCACGGATTCCTGTCCCGCGACGGGATCGCTCCGCTCGAACTCGCCGAGATCGGGCGCACGGAGGTCAAGCGGTACGGCGGACTGGTGCTGCCGGCGAAGGTCGTCGCGGCGCGCGCCGACGGCAACCGGTTCGTGGTGAGCCTCGACGACGGCGAGTCGATCACGGCGCGGCGGCTGCTGGTGACCACCGGTGTCACCGACGAGCTACCCGAGGTTCCCGGCATCGCCGAACGGTGGGGCCGCGACGTGGTGCACTGCCCGCACTGCCACGGGTGGGAGCTACGTGACCAGCCGGTCGGGGTGCTCGCCACGCACACCGAGTGGGCGGTGCGCCAGGCGTTGATGTTCCGGCAGCTCACCTCTGAGGTGACCTTCTTCCAGCACACCGCCCCGGCGCTGAGCGAGCAGCAGGCGGCCCAACTGAGCGCCTGGGGCATCGCGGTGGTCAGCGGGCCGGTCGACGCGGTGCAGGTGGCCGATGACCGGATCGCCGGGCTGCGGCTGGCCGACGGCACCACCGTCGCCTGTTCGGTGGTGGTGGTCGCACCCCGGCTGGTGGCCAACTCGGGCGTGCTCGCCGACCTCGGTCTCGAGCCGACCGCGCATCCGATGGGCGTCGGCGAGTTCATAGCCGCCGACCCGACCGGAAAGACGAGCACGCCCGGGGTTTGGGTGGCGGGCAACGTCACCGACATCATGGCGCAGGTCACGGCCTCGGCCAGCGGTGGCGCGGCCGCGGCGGCGGCGATCCACGGCGACCTGATCGCCGAGGACACCAAGCTCACCATGCGGGTGTTGTCGCAGGACTTCTGGGACGAGCGATACTCCGCGGACAAGCAGGTGTGGAGCGGCGACCCCAATCCACATCTGGTCGCCACCGCCGCGGACCTGTCTCCCGGCACGGCGCTGGACCTGGGCTGCGGCGAGGGCGCGGACGCGATCTGGCTGGCCGCGCGGGGCTGGCAGGTCACCGGGGTCGACCTGTCGCAGGCGGCCCTGGACCGGGCCGCCCAGCATGCCGCCGAGGCCGGCGTCCAGGTCAACTGGCGGCAGGGCGACGTCGCCGGGTGGGATCCCGCACCGGAGCGGTTCGACCTGGTGTCGGTGCAGTACGTGCACCTGCCCCGCACCGTGCTGGACCCGCTGCTGCGCCGGCTGGCCGCGGCCGTACGCCCCGGCGGGACGCTCCTGGTCGTCGGCCATCACCCGGCCGACCTGGAGATACCGACGTTGCGGCGGCCACGCCTGCCGCACCTGATGTTCCGGGCCGAGGAGATCGCCGCCGTGCTCGACCCAGCGGCGTGGGACATCGACGCCACCGCGCCCGAGCGCGGGGCCACCGACCCGGAGGGTCAACCGATCACGCTCACCGACGCGGTGCTGCGCGCGGTACGACGCTGACAACGGAGGATTCGATCACCATGCGAACTGAGCCGGAGACGGAACGGATCGACACCCTCGTGATCGGGGGCGGCCAGGCGGGCCTGTCCACCAGCTACTGGTTGAGCAAGGCCGGGGTCGAGCACCTGGTGGTGGACCGGCGGGACCGGCTCGGCGGCGGCTGGCAGGACCGGTGGGAGGCCTTCTGCCTGGTCCTGCCGAATTTCACGCTGCTGCTGCCGGGAATGCCGTACGACGGCGACGACCCGGACGGCTTCATGCCCCGCGACGAGGTGATCGGGTACGTGTCGCGCTACGCCTCGGTCATCGACGCCCCCGTCCAGCTCGGCACCTCGGTGACCCGGCTGACCGCCGCGCCACAGGGTTTCCTGGCGGAGGCCGGCGACACGACCTTCCAGGCCCGCAACGTCGTGCTGGCCACCGGGCCCTATCCGCGACCGAGGATCCCCGCGGCGGCCCAAACGATCGACGGGCACATCCAGCAACTGCACTCCAACGACTACCGTCGGCCCGACCAGCTCGCCGACGGCGCCGTGCTGGTGGTCGGTACCGGGCAGTCCGGCGCGCAGATCGCCGACGAGCTGCGCCGGGCGGGTCGACAGGTCCACCTGGCCGTCTCCAGGTGCGCCACCGCTCCCCGCCGGTACCGGGGCCGCGACCTCGGCTGGTGGCTGCTCCAGGTGTTCCAGCGGGGCGCCGAGGTGGGCGTGGAGATGAAGCTGCCGTCGCCGGCGGCGCGGTTCGCCGGCAACCCGATCCTGACCGGCCAGGACGGTGGCCACGACCTCGATCTGCGGCAGTTCGCCCGCGACGGCATGCGCCTGTACGGTCGACTCGAGTCGGCGGACGGCACGACGGTACGGTTCAGCGACGACCTCGCCGAGCGGCTGGTGTTCGCCGAGACCCAGTTCGACAAGACGCAGCGGCGGTTGATCGACGCCTACATCACGGCGGCCGGGATCGACGCGCCGCCCGACGACCGGCTCCCGGTCGGCGAGTCGCCCGCCCCGGAGACGACCACGCGGCTCGACCTGACGGCCGCCGGCATCAATTCCGTGGTGTGGGCGACCGGATACCAGCTCGGCTTCGGTTGGGTGGAGCTGCCGGTGTTTGACGAGTGGGGCTACCCACGGCACACCAGAGGCATCACCGAGCACCCCGGGCTGTACGCGGTCGGGCTGCCCTGGCTGCACACGGCGGGATCGTCGGTGTTCGGTGGCATCGGCACCGACACCGAGCACGTGGTGGAGCACATCGCGGGCCGCCGGGATCGGGCCGAGACGGCCGGCCGCGCGTAGCCGTCGCAGGGCCGGGGCGGCCAGCACGGGCTGCGCCGGTGCTGGCCGCCTCAGGCTTCGACGAAGAACCGTAGCCGGCCTCAGGCGGGCAGGAACCGCTCGTTGGGGTGGTTCGTGGACCAGAACCCCTTCTCCGCCGTCGCGACCGTGTCGATGAGCAGTTGCACCTCGTCCATCGTGTTGTAGACCCCGAACGACGCCCGGACGGATCCGACGATTCCGAGGGTGTCGATGAACGGCGAGGCGCAGTGGACGCCGGTGCGGGTGGCGATGCCGACGGCGTTCAGGTGGCTGCCGACGTCGTGGGGGTGCACGCCGTCCACGTTGAACGACACGATGCCACCCAGCGGCTCCTGCGTGCCGTAGACCGTGACGCCGTCGAGGGCGCGCAGCCCTTCGGCCGCCCGCACCGCCAGCGCCGCGTCGTGCACGCCCACCGCGTCCCGGCCGAGCCCGTCGAGATAGTCCATCGCCGCCGCGAGGCCCACCATGCCGGCGATGTTCGGGGTGCCCGCCTCGAACCGGAGCGGTGGCATGGACCGGAGTGGGCCGTCGTAGGACGCGATCGGGGCCATGCCGCCGCCGAGCAGCAGCGGATCCATTCGGTCGAGATGTTCGGCCTTGCCCCACAACACCCCGGTGCCGTGCGGGCCGTACATCTTGTGCGCCGAGAAGCAGTAGAAGTCCGCGCCGATCTCCTGCACGTTTACGGCACGATGCGCGACGGCCTGGGCGCCGTCCACGACGACGATGATGCCCTGGTCGTGCCCGAGGGCGGCGATCTCGCGTACCGGATTCACCGTGCCCTGGACGTTGGAGACGTGGGCGACCGCGATCACTCGGGTCCGCTCGCTGATCGCCGCGCGGAAGGAGTCGAGGGATGGCTCGCCGTGTTCGTCGACCGCCGCAATCTTCAGGGTGGCACCGGTCCGCTCGCAGAGCCGCCGCCACGGCAGCAGGTTCGAGTGGTGTTCGAGCCCGCTGATGAGGACCTCGTCACCGGCCGAAACCAACTGGCCGGCGAAGCCCTCGGCCACCAGGTTCACCGACTCGGTCGTGCTCTTCGTGAACACGACCTCGCTGGCCACGGCGGCGTTCAGAAATGCCCGCGCCCGCTCGCGTGACCGCATGAAACGGTCGGTCGCCCGCATCCCCAGGGTATGGATGCCACGACCCACATTACTGTTGTCGTTGCAGTAGTAGTCAGTCATGGCGTCCAACACCGGGCGGGGCACCTGCGTCGTCGCGGCATTGTCCAGATACACCGGCGGCTTACCGTCGAGATCCGTCGCGAGGATCGGGAAGTCCGCCCGCACGTCGCGAACGAAGCCGGCTACGGGAATCTGTTCAGCTACCATGAGCTTCCACTCCGTATCAAGATCGCCACATCGGCCATGAACAATCTTTCCGAGACCACGCCGGTGTGGTCAAGCGTCGAGGGTCTGCACGAAGGTGTGCACCATCGTGCACCCACGGCAGGCTCACTCTACCGGCCATCGAACTATCGGGCGGCTATTCTTCGCGCAGCATGTGCGCGACGAAGTGCGCGCGGCTCGGCGAATTCACCTTGTTGAGGACGGTGGAGACCTGCCGCTTGGCGCTGTGCAGCGAGATCCGCAGCCGGTCGGCGATCTGCCGGTTGCTGAGCCCTTCGAGAAGCAGGGTGACGACGTCGTTCTCGCGAGGGCTGAAGTAGGGCTGGCGTCGCAACGGTGCCACATCGCTCGACCGAGCGCGTTGGAGCAGATAGTTGGCGACCGGCAGCGGCATGGGCAGCTCACCACGCATCAGCGCCTGGAGCGTGGAGTCCAGCGTCGTCTCCGTGATGTCGCGCATCATGAGGTACCCGTCGACAGGAGTTCTGGTGGCCATTTCGAGGTGCTCGGAGTCGGCCCTGGCAACCAGCTCCAGTATTCGACCTGAAGGGAATTCGGCACGGACCTCGTCGGTGATGTCATCTGAGGAGCAACAGCTGAGAATAACGATGTCTGGAGCCCATTCACTGTCGCTCGCCTTGATGGCGACAACCAGTTCCTCAATGGTTCGTCGACATTCCAGGCTGTTTACCTTCTCAAGTCGCCGTAGCATGGTCTCCAATCCGCAGCGAAGGACTTCCAGCGGCTCGAGCACAGCGACATGCATTGCCTCTACTCCTCCCCGTTATTGTTCAGCCCCGTCCTCGCCGATTGTTGGACTCATGGCAGCAGCATGGGCCAACCCGATCCGACGGGACCGGGCCGCAATCCTCGACGATGGCGGGAACCCTTATCGCCCCCGGCCTTCAACGCGCCATTCTCTCTTCCGTCCACCACGGCATTCGGGGGCCTCACCGCGACGCAATGGCGGTGGCCGCAGCGGTGCGACGGGCCACGCGTGGCGCGCCGTTCCCGGTCTTCGGGAACTGCTGGACGCTGCCACGATCACTTAACCGATCCCTTGCCCGCAGACAACGCCGAATTCACCGCCGATCCCGGTGAATTCGGCACGCTCGTCTTTACCCACTCCGGCCAGCGTAACCAGTCGGTCACAACCACGCTATCCGGCGATCTGTAACCGTGCAAGAGAAGTGCGTCTATGCCTTGACTCCAGCTCGCCTTATGCAAGATTGTCTTCTCAAGCCACGAAAACGGCACCAGGCCCTTGCCGTGTCTCCGCGATAACTGATATCCTCCGTGGAACTTCCAGCCCCTGGGGCGGGGCACCGCGTGGTAGCGCACGGGGCACTCGTGCGAAGCACCTTCCCCCGAGCATTCCACGCTGGGGAGTTCACGGATCCACAGCCGACTCAGTCGGGCGTGCCCGTCCTCGTCCGCCCGTTCACGGTCGGGACGGTGCGGGCACCGGTGCCGCGACCACCGGCTTGTGCGGCTTTCCAGCCGGCGCGAGAACCACCGCGACGACCGCGGCGACGACAGCGACGACGGCGAACACCGCGTAGGCGTGGGTGAACCCGACGATGTTCGGTGTGCTGGCGAGACCTGCGGCGGCCACGGTGGAGCCGACCCCGACGAAGAACGCCGACCCGGTGGGGTTGAAGGTGTAGAGAATGGCGGACACCAACCCGGCCTCGTGCTGCGCGACCCCGCCGAGGGCGGCGGTGGACGCGGCGACGAACACCGAGGTGCCGCCCAGCGCGAACAGGAAGACGCCCGGAACCACCTCGACGAAGACGCTGCCCCCGGCAGACACCAGGGTGAGAAGTGCGTTGCCGACGGCAACCAGAGCCAGACCGGTGCAGGCGACGGCGCGGGTGCCGACGACGCCGACCAGGCGGCCGCCCGCAACGGCACCGGTCACGCTGGCCACGGCCGCGGGCAGGAAGAACAGGCCGGTCGCCAGCGCGCCGTAGCCGCGCATGTGCTGCAGGTACTGCGACGTGATGAAGACTCCCCCACCGGTCACCCCGGCCGCGGTGAACATGAGGAACGCCCCGGTCGCGACTGGCCGACGCGCCAGCATGGCCGGGCGCATCAGCGGGTTTGGCACGAGACGTTCGACGACCGCGAACGCCGCGTACAGCACGATGGCAATCGCCATCGGCACCAGTGTGCCGGCATCCGTCCAGCCGTGGTTACCGACGTTGATCACACCGTAGATCAAGGAGCCTGTGCCACCGGTGACGGTCACCGCACCCAGCACGTCGACCCGCCGGTCGACACCCTCGACCCGGCGCTCCGGTAGCAGCGCCGGCAGGATGAACAGCAGTACGGCCCCGACCGGGATGTTGATGAAGAAGATCCAGCGCCAGCCCGGGCCGCTGGTCAGGGCGCCGCCAGCGAGCAACCCCACGGTGAAGCCGATGCCGCCGAGCGAGGACCACACGCCAAGTGCCTTGTTGCGCTCATTGCCGTGGAACGCGCCGGTGAGGGTCCGCAGCGCGGCCGGGGACATCATCGCGGCCCCGATGCCCTGGCAGACGCGACCGGCGATCAGCAGGGCGGCGTTCGGTGCCAGGCCGGTGGCGAGCGAGGCGAGCGTGAAGACCACCAGGCCGGTCAGGAGCATCGTGCGCGCGCCGAAGAGGTCGGCGAGCCGGCCGCCGAGTAGCAGGAGCCCGCCCAGCATCAGCACGTAGATGCTGACCGCCCAGGTGAAGGCCGCGCGGCTCAGGTCCAGGTCGGCCTGGATGGAGGGCAGGGCCACGTTGATGGCGGTGACGTCCAGCATCAGCATGAACTGCGCCATGCAGATCGCCACGAGCAGTTTCCAACGGCGGGGGTCTGCTGACTCTTCCGGGTTGTGCATCGCAGGGCTCCTCACTGGACCTCGATCACAAATACCTCAGAGCGCTTCACCGAATTGTCATGAACGCACGGTGTTTCGAGGTGCATGGCTGTCGATGGCAAAGCGCGTCACGCGAGAAATCCTAGTCACGGACGCGACCGAATGGACAACCATTCCTCGAACTTGCGCGCGTCGATGCCGAGGCGCATCAGAGCCGGTCCGCCGACGCCTAGCCGTCAGCGCGCACGCCGAGCAGGAGATGTGCGGGTCGGTCTCAGCTGACCCGCAGCGGCAGATGGCACAGCGACCGGAGGACGTTGTGCCGGCGAGAAATCGGCGGGCCCGCCGGCTCCAGGGTCCGAGCCCGCAGCGCCAGCGCGTTCAGCAGACTCTCCGCCTCGATCCGGGCGAACGCCGCGCCCACACAGGCGTGTACGCCCGAACCGAAGGCCAGGTGGCCTGCGGACTTCCGGCGGATGTCGAAGCGATCAGGGTCATCCCACTCACGCGGGTCACGGTTGGCGGCGCCCACGAAGCACATCACCTTCTGCCGGGCGGGGATCACCGCACCCGCGAGCCGCACCTCGCGGGTGGTGGTGCGGAAGTAGTGCCCCACGGGCGACGAGATCCGCAGGGCCTCCTCGAAGGCCGGCCGGGCCAGCTGCGGGTCGTCCCGCAGGGCCGCCCATGCCTCGGGGGACCCGGCCAGCAGATGAAGGGTCCAGGCGATGCCGTCTATGGTGGAGTCCAGACCCGCCGAGATCAGCGCGCGGACCAGCAGACCCGCCTCCTCCTCCGTGGCCTCTCCCCGGTCCACGGCGGCGTAGACGCCCGCACCCAGCCCACCGGCGGACAGCGACCCACGCTCGCACTGCCTGCCGAACCACTCGTGCAACGGCATACCCGCCGCCATGGCCTCCTGGGCGAGTTCGTTGCGCGGGCCGAACAGGTTGAACGCCATGTCGCCGTACACCAGCAGGTTCTCGCCCCCGCCGGGCGCCAGCCCGAAGGCGTCCGGGAACACCTGCACCAGATACGGCTGCGCGAAGTCGGTGACTCCGTCGAACCGCCCCTGCGCCACAACCCCGGTCGCCAGCTCGTCGGCATGCCGCTCCAGCTCCGGCCGCAGCGGCTCGATGGCGCGCGGCGACAGGGCCCGCGAGGTGATCCGCCGCGGCCGGATGTGTTCGGGCGGGTCCGCCTCCACCAGCAGGCTCGGCGGCCGCCACGGCTTCTCGTGCCAGAAGTTGGCCAGCCCGACCCCGGCAGCCGAGCAGAACCGCTCATGGTCCCGCAACACCTCGTGAACCTCGGCGTACCGGGCCACCGCCCACACGTCGTAGCGCTCCAGGAAGACCACCGGGCCGGCCTCCCGGAGCCGCTCATGGAACGAGTCGGGATCCCGCTGGAACTCCTCGCCGAACGGGTCGATGTCCAGGGTTGGCACAGAATGCGACATGACCCTGACGCTCGTCAGGAAACCGCACCGGGACAAGCCTCGGGAGTGCGGACGATGTGCGGCCCGAAAGTGCAGACCGCCTGCTCAGGTGGATCGTGGCACCCGGCCCGACGGTGGCGACGCGCCGATCGTCGGTCCGCCGGACAGCCACGGCGCCGTGCGCTCGGCCAGCACCCAACCGCCCGGACCAGCCGCGAAGAAGGCCCTGACCGGCAGAGAACTACCGATCAGGGCCTTGCTCGTTGGTGCGCCGCCAGGGACTCGAACCCCGAACCCGCGGTTACCGAACGTAACGGTCCCGAGCTTGTCGTTGATCGTCAAAATCCGCCCCTGACCTGGTTAGACCCGATCGCTGGCTTATCAATGCTTGCCACTGACAGTCGACAGTTGGCAGGTGTTTTCGGGGGGTAAACGGGGGCGCGCCCCGACATGATGCCGGGGCACCGCCGCGACGACCCCGACAACGAACTGGAACCCGTCGTGAGCACAACTAGGCCTCTCCCCCTCTCGGGTGTGGGCGGAGGCTTAGGTCTGGCCTTCACACGTCCACCAAGGGCCCTCGCCGTGCATCCGGCGAGGGCCTTTAGTGGGTGAACCGTGCGGGTGTCAGCTGGTCAGCCAGACGGGCTTGTCGAGGGCCCATTTGACCATTGTGTCGCGGAGGGTCTTGAGGTCCTGGCGGCGGCTGCGGGGCGAGAGGGACCCGACGGTGAAGACGTTGTCGGGGACGTGCTCAACCCAGATGCTGGCGGCGGTGAGCGGGCCCGCCATCGACGGGGCGAGCTGCCCGAAGAACTCGGTGACGTCCTCGTCGTCGAAGGCCTGGCGGTCGGTGAGTTCTGCGTAGACGCCGGCGAGCACCCGCAGCATGACGGTGGAGCCGAGCATGTTGCTCGTGCGCAGGTCCTGCGGGGTCAGGGTGCCGTCGGCGACGGCCTCCAGCGCGGGGAAAGCGCCGAGCAGGACGTCGAGGAAGTTGTTGGTCTTTTCCACCAGCTCGCCCTCGTCGAGTTCGTCCTCAAGGCGGCGGCCGACGCGGCCGTCGATGCCGACGGCGATGGTGCGGATGATCTCGGCGACCTGCTTGGCGCCGACGATGTTGGGGTTGCCGCGGCCCATGCGGTCCTGTTCGAGGTCGACGCGGTCCTTGAACAGCGCGTGCTTCATGACCCCGTCCAGAGCGCGGTTGACGACCTTGCGACTGTCGAAGCGGGCCTTGACCGAGGAGGTGTCGCCCAGGGCGTTCTCGGCGATGTCGAAGAACATCTGCTTGTAGGCGGTCTGGTCATCCTCGATGAAGATCTGCAGCGAGGTGCGGTCCCGAGACAGCCGGGCACGCTGGTCGGTGAGCTTGTCGACCTGGCTCTGGAAGTTGTCGAGGACGCCCTGAACGTCGCCGTTCTTTTTGGCCACGGCGAGCATGCTGCGGGCCTTCTCCAGATCGGCGGCGATGCCGCGGATCGCGAGGTGGATGCCGAGGGTTCGGTGCTGCCCGTCGAGGATCCGCAGGTCGGTTCGGGCGTCGGTCGGAAAGGAGATGATCCCGAACTGGGTGCCGGAGACCTCCTCCTTCACCTCGAACTCGAAGATGTCGGGCGCGCGCAGCACGAGCGCCGGCGCCACCCAGTCGGGAGTCGCCCGGATGTAGTCGCCGAAGTCGCGGGCGTGGCCCTCCTTCACCTTGCGGTTGCCCTCGCGCCTCGCGGCACATCTCCAGGCAGCGGGGATGCTCGAAGTCGAGATCACCGGAGATGAAGGCGCCGCCGTGCATGAACATCACCACCGGATGCGGTGCCTGCCCGGCCGTCGGCAGATAGATCCGTACGCCCACGTCGTTGATGCTCCAGTACCTGAGCACCGACCCGCAGTGGACCGAGCAGTTTAGCCAGGTGTGGATGTGGATCGACCTGGTGGCGCAGGACCGAGAGACGGGTGGTTACTGCGCCATCCAGTGCAAGTTCTACGAGCCGCACCACCGTCGGGTGCACAACCACCAAGCCCACAGATCGGGCGACAGTGACCAGCTGCTGATTCGGCGGTCCCGCCGCCGACCCTGCGGCCGGCTCCTGCCGAGGTGGCCTCGGTCGTCATCTGGCGTCTCTAGCCCGGGAGAAGCTTGTCCAGGGTGATCGGCAGGTCCCGGATCCGGATGCCGGTGGCGTGGTAGACGGCGTTCGCGATCGCCGCCGCTACTCCGACGATGCCGATCTCACCGACGCCCTTGGTACCCATCGGGTTGACGTACGGGTCATCCTCCTCGATCCAGTGCACCTCGACGGCGCCGATGTCGGCGTTGCTGCTGATGTGATATTGAGCGAGGTCGTGGTTGACCACGTGACCGAACCGGAGATCGAGCACGCTCTGCTCGTGCAGCGACATGGACAGACCCCAGGCCATCCCACCGAGCAGTTGCGAACGGGCGGTCTTCGGGTTGACGATTCGGCCGCAGGCAAACACTCCCAGTTGTCGGGGTACTCGTATCTCGCCGGTTTCCTCGTGTACGCGCACCTCGGCGAACTGCGCGCCGAAGCTGTGCATCGCGTACTGCTTGAGATACTCGTTCTCCGGCGTGTCGGCAGTGATTTCCAGGCCATCGGCCGGCACCGTACCGCCGTGCTCGGTGGCCAGCCGTTGGCGTAGCTGATCGGCGGCCGCGCAGATCGCCGCGCCCCAGCTGGTGATCCCTGCCGACGCACCTTCCTCCGCCGCCGGAGGGTACGCGGTGTCACCGAGGCGCAGGTCGATCTGTTCGACGTCGGCCTGCAACGCGTCGGCGGCGACCTGGGTCAGTGCGGTCCGGGTGCCGGTGCCAATGTCGACGGCCGCAATCAGCACGGCGTACCGGCCGTTCGCGTCGGCCCGGATCGTCGCCTTTGATCCGGGCAGACGGAGCACCGGGTATGTCGCGGCTGCGACCCCGGTGCCTATCAGCCAGCCCCCCTCCCGGCGCGCCCGCGGGGTGGGGTCGCGCTGCTCCCAGCCGAAGCGGCGGGCGCCTTCGCGGAGGCAAGTGATTAGGTTCCGGCTGGAGAACGGCAGGTGGAATTGGGGGTGCGTATCCGGCTCGTTGCGGATTCGCAGCTCGATCGGGTCCAGGCCGCAGGCGATGGCCAGCTCGTCCATAGCCGACTCGAGCGCGAACATGCCGGACGCCTCCCCGGGCGCCCGCATGATCGTCGGTGTCGGGACGTCCAGCTCGGCCACCCACTGCTGGGTACCGCGGTTCGGCGCGGCGTACATGCTCGGGGTTGCTCTGGTGCTGTGCTCGGCAAACTCCTTGAGCTTCGAGGTCTGCTCGATCGAGCGGTGGTCGATCGCGGTCAGCCGACCATCGCTACCGGCGCCCAGCCGCACCCGCTGAATCGTCGGCGGCCGGTAGCCGGTCAGAGAGAACGTCTGCTGCCGAGTGAGCGCGAACTTCACCGGTCGGCCCGGAACGGACCGGGCGGCCATCGCGGCGAGTACGACATCGGCACGCGGATAGACCTTCGACCCGAACGCGCCGCCGACGTGTGGCGATATCACCCGTACCTGGCTGGGATCTAGCCGGAACGCCTGAGCCACCCCGGCCTGTATCCCGGTCACCCCCTGGGTCGACAGGTGCAGGGTGCACCCCTCCTCGGTCCAACAGGCGATCGTCGTGTGCGGCTCCAGCGCGTTGTGGGTATACCAGGGGGTGCTGTAGACCTCATCCACGCGGACGGCCGCCGAGGCCATCGCGGCGTCGACGTCACCCTCAGCGGTGTCCATCGGGAAGAGCGGCAGCACCTCATTCGGCACCCGCAGGTGCTCCCGGTGGCCCGGCACCTCGGCTCGGAGGTCGACGTTGTGGGTTCGCCCCTCGTAGTCCACACGCACCAGACTGGCGGCGTGCCGGGCGATCTCCGAGGTCTCCGCGATCACCGCGGCGACGATCTGGCCCCGGAAGGCGACCTCGTCGGACTGCAGGACGCGCAGCTCACCGTCTTCGGTGCTGAGCCGAGGAGCGTTGTGGTACGTGAGCACAGCCAGCACGCCCGGCTGGCCGCTCGCCTGGCTGCAATCGATCCCGGTTATCCGGCCGACGGCGACGGTGCTCTGCACCGGGAACAGGTACGCCGGGTGGTCGACCGGGTGCTCGAACGCGTACCGGGCCAGACCGCGTACCTTATCGGCGCCGTCGAGCCTGTCCAACGCCTGCCCCATGGCCCGGGGAGTGATCGTACTCATCGTGGTCCTTCAAGGAGCTCCAGCAGCGTACGCACCATCGTGTTGCGGGCCAACGGAACCTTGAAGGCATTGCCCGCTAACGGTCGGGCGTCGGCAAGCTCGGCCTCGGCGGCCCGACGGAACTGATCCTCGCCGGCCGGTCCGCCGCGCAACAACTCCTCGGCCTTGATCGCCCGCCACGGCTTGTGCGCCACCCCGCCGAATGCGATTCGCACGTCACGCACGACGCCATCCACCACGTCGATCGCGGCGGCTACCGTGACCAGCGCGAACGCGTACGACGCCCGGTCTCGGATCTTGCGGAAGTACGAGCAGGCAGCGAATGCCAACGGTGGCAAATCGATAGCGGTAATCAAATCACCGTGTCGAAGCACGGTGTCGCGCTGGGGTTCCGGCCCGGGTAGCCGGTGCAGCTCGGTCATCGGGATCACCCGTTCCCCGTCCGGCCCCTCGGTGCGCACCACTGCGTCCAGCGCGACGAGCGCGACCGCCAGGTCCGACGGATGGGTCGCGACACACTCCGGCGAGGTCCCGAGGATGGCGAGGTCGCGATGGTGCCCCTCGATGGCGGAGCAGCCAGTCCCCGGTTCGCGTTTGTTGCACGGTGTCGTGACATCTTGGAAGTACGGGCAGCGGGTGCGCTGCAAAAGGTTTCCGGCAGCGGTGGCGAGATTGCGTAGTTGGCCCGACGCACCGGACAGCAGGGCCTGGGAGAGCATCGGGTAGCGTCGGCGAATCAGCGGGTCGGCGGCGAGCTGGCTATTGGAAACACCGGCACCGATCCGTACCCCGCCGTTGGACAACTCCTCGACCCGGTCGGAGGTCAGCCGCCGTACGTCGACCAGCAGGTCCGGCCGCGCAACGTCGAGCTTCATGAGGTCCACCAGGTTGGTCCCCCCGCCGAGGAAAGCGCCGTGCGGCGCCTCGGCGAGCAGTGCGACGGCGCCAGACGTCGTGCTGGCGCGCTCGTAGCGGAACGTCCTCATCCCCGGGCCACTTCCTGGATCGCCGGCACGATATTGGCGTACGCCGCGCAGCGGCACAGGTTCCCACTCATCCGCTCGCGGACCTCATCGTCGGTCAAGATCCCCACCGTCGGGCCGTCACTCCCGCCGCTGCCCCCATCGGCAGGCTGACCTGCGGTCACCGCACTCGGCCAGCCGGCCTCGGCCTCACGCAGCATGCCGACCGCCGAAACGATCTGACCCGGGGTGCAGTAGCCGCACTGGAATGCGTCGTGGCGGATGAAGGCGCGCTGCAACGGATGCAACTCACCGTCCGACGCCAGCCCGGCCGCCGTCACGATCTCGGCCCCGTCGTGCGCCACCGCGAGCGCGAGACAACTATTGACCCGTTGGCCATCGAGCAACACAGTGCACGCACCACACTGCCCGTGGTCGCAGCCCTTCTTGGCGCTGGTGTTGCCCAGCCGCTCCCGCAACGCATCAAGCACCGTGGTGCGCACATCCACGGTTAGCCGATGCGAAGTCCCGTCCACACGGAAGGTGACTTCTGCTTCCATATTCGACCGCCTCCGGCGAGTCCGACCAGTCCGGCAACCTCACACTACCCGGATCGTCCCGTTTTGTGTGGAAACATGAGGATGTGGGTCCTCGTTGTCCTCCGCCATGCCGCTACGACGGCCGCGGCGTCTCGGGGTTCGGGGCGCCCAACCGCCGCGAGCGGACCGGCGGCGGCAGGGGCGGCTTTTCGCGTTCAGGGCACCGACCAGCGGGCTGGCGGCTATTTTTGGAGCGTCCGAGTGGGGTCGCCGCAATCGTCCCGGTCGTCGCCGTTCCTGCCTCCGGCGGCCGGGAGTTGCGAGCAGTACGGCAACCAGGACAGGAGCGACGTGCAGACACGGACACTCGGCCGCAACGGGCCGCGGGTTTCCACGATCGGACTCGGCGCGATGGGGATGTCCGATCTCTATGGCCCAGCCGACGAGGCCGAGAGCCTCGCCACCATCTACGCTGCGCTCGACGCCGGGGTCAACCTGATCGACACCGGCGACTTTTACGGCATGGGGCACAACGAGATGCTGATCGGCCGGGCGCTGCGCGGTCGCGACCGGGAGCAGGTCATGATCAGCGTCAAGTTCGGGACGCTGCGCGATGCCGCTGGCGGCTGGCACGGCTCCGACGGCCGGCCCAAGGCGGTCGCCAACTTCCTCGCCTACACCCTGCGCCGCCTCGACACCGACTACGTCGACATCTACCGTCTGAGCCGGCTCGATCCTGAGGTACCGATCGAGGAGACCATCGGTGCCATCGCTGAGCAGGTACAGGCCGGCCGAGTTCGTCACATCGGTCTCTCCGAGGTGGGTGCCGAGGCTATCCGCCGGGCGAACGCCGTGCATCCCATCAGCGACCTGCAGATCGAGTACTCGCTGCTCTCCCGGAGCATCGAGGCGGATATCCTGCCCACCCTGCGCGAGCTGGGTATCGGCCTGACGGCCTACGGCGTCCTCTCCCGGGGCCTGCTCAGCGGCCGATGGACGGCCGAGCAGGCACTCGCTCCCGGCGACTTCCGGGGCTTCAGCCCGCGGTTCCAGGGTGACAACCTGGTGGCGAACCTGGGCCTGGTCGAAGCACTACGGACCATCGCCGCCGCGCGGGGCGCCACCGTCGCGCAGATCGCCATCGCCTGGGTTCTCAGCCGAGGAGAGGACATCGTTCCCCTGGTCGGTGCCCGCCGCCCTGACCGGCTGACGGAGTCGTTGGGGGCGCTCGATCTGAGGCTGACCGACGACGACCTGGCCGCCATCGAGCTGGCGGTACCAGTTGGCGCGGCGGCCGGTGAGCGGTATGCGGCCCCGGCCATGGCAGACCTGGACAGCGAACGGTGACCGTGGCGGGGAGCGCCCGCCCGGTTGCTCGCAACGCCGCCGGGGCGGTGAATGACCGACGCTGAGGTGCGGCAGCCCTCGCATCATGGGCGCGGCCGGCGAGGGACACCACCGGACCGGCGACGATGATCGTCAGCGGCGTGGCGTCCGACCCTGCGCCGTTCGGATGTCAAGGGCGCGGTCGGGCGTCCGCGAGGCGGTCGAGCAGCTCATTCAGGAGCGCGCGTTCGCCGGGCGTGAGCAGTTCGGCGGCATCATCAAGCACGGCCTTCAGTCCGGCTGCGCGTTGCGGGTAGTCACGCCCGTTGCTAGGGGCTGCCGCGCCGGTGATGGCGTTGATCGTCGCTTCCCGGAGCCGGCGGGAGAGGTCGAGGTCGCGCTCCTCGGGTGGTGTGCCGATGAGGTTGAAAGTCACCCCGGTGCCGACGGCGTGGACCATGCCTACGCCGGTTTCGATGCTGACCGCGAGCCTGCCGGCCGCGGCGACGCGTTCTACCAGCATGCGCAGCCACTGCCGGGCCCTTTCAGCGGCCACGGAACGACGGCCCGGATCCGGCTCCCCGTACATGAGCAGGTAGTAGGCCGGGTGTTCGAGGCCGAACCGGACGTGTGTGTCCCATCCGGTGCGTAGGTCCTCAAGTGGATCATCAGTCAAACTCTGGCTCTGCTTTCCCGCCAGGTAGGTGTCGAACCCGGCGGACGCCACCGCGCTGAGCAGGCCGTGCATGTCGGTGAACAGCCGGTAGATCGTCGGTGGCTGGACACCTGCCGCCGCGCTCACGGCGCGAGTGGTCACCGCCTCGCGGCCCTGTGACTGCAGGAGGGCCGCTGCCGCGTCGATGATTCGCTGGCGTACCGCGCCGCGCTCGCTCACGGGACAACGATAACACCGGCATGTTATCGCTCCATTTCCACCGGAAGCTCTGTAGCGCTATCAATGATATTCCGTTATCGTTGGTAACGCCGGTGGTTGCGGCGGGATCCAGGTCGAGAGCCCTGCAGCACCTGCGCTGAGGGCTCCATCCCCGAGACAGACGCTCAAGGTGGCTGCGCCCGTGTCTCCCGAGCAGCTGGATCGCGTCCGGCTGGGATCACTTGGAGACCTGCTCCAGCTCAAGCGGTAGTCGACACGACGATCAGAAGGAGACGCGATGGACAAGCGCAGACTGGGGTCCAACGGACCTGAGGTATCCCGGCTCGGGCTGGGCGCCATGGGTATGTCGGACCTGTACGGGCCAGCGGATGACGCCGAAAGCATCGCCACGATCCGCGCGGCGCTCGACGCCGGAATTACCCTTATCGACACCGGCGACTTCTATGGCTCAGGCCACAACGAGCTGCTGATCCGGGACGTCGTGAAGGAGCGCAACCGCGAAGACGTAGTGATCAGTGTCAAGTTCGGAAGCCGGCGCAGCCCGGACGGTGGATTCCAGCCGGCGCCCCCGGATACGGACCCGGTTGCTGTCAAGGATCGACTCGCGTTCACGCTGCGTCGGCTCGGAACCGACTATGTCGACATCTACCGCCCCACCCGGCTGAACCCGGACGTGCCGGTCGAGGACACGGTCGGCGCAATCGCCGAGCTGGTCCAGGCCGGCTACGTACGCCACGTCGGTCTCTCCGAGGTGGGCGCATCAACGCTGCGCAGGGCGGCCGCCGCGCACCCGATCAGTGATCTACAGATCGAGTACTCGTTGCTCTCCCGCGGAATCGAGGCCTCGATCCTGCCCACCGCCCGCGAGCTGGGCATCGGGATCACCGCATACGGCGTGCTCTCACGAGGGCTGCTGTCGGGGCACTGGACGCCCGACCGGGAGCTGGCGGGCAACGACTTTCGCGGACAGGTGCCGCGCTTCCAGGGCGAGAACCTGCGGGCGAATCTCGCTCTGGTTGACGCACTTGGGCAGGTCGCCCAGTCGATCGACGCCACCGTCGCGCAGGTCGCGATCGCCTGGGTCGCGTCACGCGGACCGGACCTCGTGCCACTGGTCGGTGCGCGCCGCCGCGACCGGCTCGCCGAATCGGTAGCCGCAGCAGACCTCGTTCTGAACGAACATCACCTCGCCGCGATCGAAGCCGCTGTTCCCGCCGGATCAGCAGCCGGCAACCGCTATCCCTCCCAACACATGGCCAAGCTCGACAGCGAGCGTTGACCGCAGGTACCACGAGAGGAGGACGACAAGAATGTTCAAGGTAGTCGCCATCACCGGCGCGGGTACCGAAATGGGTAGGCTCACCGCACGTAACCTTCGCTGACCTGCTGCCCATCGGCCCGCAGTGGCGGATGGGCTCAACCTGGACCGTCCTGCCAATTCGCAAGCGCGGTGCGGAGAACGCGGCGTCTACGGTTTACGCTGCGCGGCCACCGCCAGATCTGAAGTCATGTCCACGGCAGACAGACGATCACGGGGTGGCCGCCGCACCTCGTCTACCCGACCCCACCAGCAACATCTCAAACGGCGGCTGCCGTACCCGGTAGTCGTACTTCAAGTCATCCAGCACAGCCGGATCGATGGCCGCTTCGAACTTCGCGACCAGATCGCGGGTGCCCTTCGGCAACTTCGCGGCAGTCGCTCGAAGCTGCTCACGTCCTTCGGCGGTCAGGGACTGGAGCGAGACGGGGAAGCGGAGTCGTTCGGCGAGGCTGAAGGCGCCTCCGAAGTGGCTAACCATCTCATGCTCGTAGTTCATGACAAGCGCCTGCGCCTTGCCGCCTGTCGCGACCTTCGCGTTGTGCTCGTATCGATGCTCCACTTTATTACGCAGCGCTACGAATAGCTCTGCGTTCAGTCTGACCGGGTCGCTGCTGTTGGGATAGCGCCGCTTCAAGCAGAATTCAAGATCCCACGCCTTCGGCTCTCCGTCGATCAACTTGTACTCGCCGGTCTGGGCGTCCTTGTAGTGATAGTCGATCTTTGCCTGGTGGAACTCAGCATGCAACAGGTAGTGCCATGCCTTGTGCATGTGGGTGAGGAAGTCGCAGTAGTTGCCGCTTGAGCAGTTCCACTCGTCCACTGCCTTTAGGGCGTGTCGCTGCGACTCGGTGAGAATGTGGCACCAACGGGCGTATGCCATTTCGCACGTCCTTCACGTCCAGCATGAAGGATCACACTTAGAGGCCGCTCAAGACAAGCGGAAATCTAACCTGGCCACGTACGGGCAGCCGGTCATGGAAAACACGGAGGTGTCGCGGTCGCACCGGCTGACGACCCTGCAATCGCTCGCCGGCCAGTCGGTAGGACGGCAATGCCCCTGCCGCACTCGACCGACCAGCAGTGGATTCAGCCCGGCCCGGGTCGGGGCTGCACAACACCGGCGCCACCCGATGCCGCTGATGTCCACGAGCACAGCGCCTGGTCCCTACAGCGCCTGAGCCGTCCAACGGCTCCCGAGCACCCACCGAGCGACCACCCCACCACCGAGGCACAAGAAAAAGGCCCTGACCCAGTGTGAACCACCAGGTCAGGGCCTATCTCGTTGGTGCGCCGCCAGGGACTCGAACCCCGAACCCGCGGATTAAGAGTCCGCTGCTCTGCCAGTTGAGCTAGCGGCGCTCGTCGGCAACGGAGAGAACATTAGCACCCCTCCCACCCGGGCTCCAATTCGGTTGCCCGACTCCCCCCTTCGGTCGAGCTTTGCGGGCAAAACGGCACAAACAGCTTCGTCGGCTCACCGTGGGGGCGTGGGTTGCGGCACTCATGCGGCACGATGTCCGCCAGGTACGCGAGAACAGAGGTGGGCATGGCACGGTTCACGCGAGCCGGGGCGGTGGTGGGCGCTCTGACTCTGGTGGCATCGCTGGCACTGACCGGGTGCGGTGACGACAAGAAGAATCCGGAATTCGTGGGCGGGGCGTCGTCAGACGTGAGCGCCGCACCCGGTTCGGTCCCGCCGTCGGCGTCGAGTTCCCCGAGCGGGCCGGCGCTCACGTTGAGCCCGGCCAACGGCGCGAAGAACCGGCCGGTGAGCACGGAGATCAGCGCGAAGCTCCCGGACGGCGGAAAGGTGTCCTCGGTCACCCTCACGGCGGACGGTGGCGGCTCGGTCGAGGGCAAGCTGCGCACCGACGGTTCCGCCTGGGTACCGTCGACGCCCCTGAGGTGGGGCACCCGCTACACCGCCACGGTGACAGCCGGCGGGCCCGACGGTACGAGCAGTCAGGGCACCAGCACCTTCACCACGATGGCCAAGCCGAAGTCGACAATCGGGTCGGGCCTGTACCTTTTCGACGACAAGAGCTACGGGGTGGCCATGCCGGTGGTCACCGAGTTCCACCCGGGCATCCCGAAGAGGGACCGGGCGGCGGTGCAGAAGCGGATGTTCGTCCGGACCGATCCGCCGCAGCCGGGGGCGTGGCACTGGGTCGACAACGGTACGCAGGCCTACTACCGGGGGCCGGAGTACTGGAAGCCGGGCACCACCATCACCGTACGGATCGCCATCGCGGGGATGCCGCTGAGCAACGGCCGTTACGGCGACATCGACCGCAAGGCCACCGCCAAGATCGGTCGCGCCTTCGAGATGAAGGTCGACAACGCCAACAAGAAGATGTCGGTGTTCGAGAACGGCGCGCTGGTGCGCACCATCCCGGTGAGTTTGGGCAAGAAGAGCACGCCGTCGTCCAGCGGCACGATGGTCGTGATGGAGAAGAAGGAGGCCACGGTCTTCGACACCCGCGACGACCCGGACCCGGCCAACCGCTACGTCACCGACATCCAGTTCGCCCAGCGGCTCACCTGGGGCGGCGAGTACATCCACGCCGCACCGTGGTCGGAGCACGTGCAGGGGCGGCAGAACGTCTCGCACGGCTGCGTGAACGTGTCGATGGCGAACGCCAGGTGGCTGTTCGACAAGACCCGGGTCGGTGACCCGATCACGATCAAGGGCACCGAGCGCCGGATCACCGCCGGCAACGGCTGGACGGCGTGGAGTCTGAGCTGGTCGGCGTTCATCAAGGGCAGCGCGCTGCCGGTTCCCAGCGGTGGGGCCGGTCCGGCGCTCTGAGCCTCGGGCTGTCGCGCCGGCCCGGCCCGGTGGCCGGGCCGGCGCGTACCCTTGCACTCCCCGCCGCGACGACGGCGCGGCCTACCCCGCAGTTCCGGTACGCAGACGAGCCCGGCTCACGAAACGCCGGATAGTAGCAACTTTCCGGCACTATCGGTGGCGTGTTTCGCTTCACCCTCGGCAACCGGGGCCGGCTTTCGCGCGTCAGTAGGAGACGATGGGGCAGCGACCACGACTGTGAGGGAATCATGCGAGCTAGCCAAGATCAGCTGATCAGGCCCGGTGGGCGACGCCGCGTGTTGGCGGCGGGGCTTCTCGCGGTGGCGCTGGCCTTCACCGCCGCCTGCACCGACGGCGACGGGGGCAAGCCGTCCTCGTGGCACGGCGGCGGCGAGAACCCGGCACCGAAGGCGGCGGCGACGATCAGCGAGCCGGCGGCCGACGCCAAGGACGTGCCCGCCTCCACCGGCATCACCTTCACCACGAAGGACGCCAAGGAGACCGCCGTCGAGCTCAAGGACGCGGCCGGCAAGGCGGTGGAGGGCACCCTCGCCGCGGACGGCAAGTCGTGGCTGCCGACCGGCGCCCTGGAGTACGGCACGAGCTACACGGCGACCGTGACCGCCACCGGCGACGACGGGCGTCCGGCCACCGCGACCAGCACCTTCACCACCATGGCCAAGCCGGGCAACGAGGTCCGGGTGAGCAGCTTCCTCGGTGACAACCAGGTGGTCGGGGTGGGCATGCCGCTGATCGTGAAGTTCAGCCGGGGCATCCCGGAGGACTACCGCGACGACGTGCAGCGCCGGATGACTGTCACCTCGACCCCGGCGCAGGAGGGCATCTGGCACTGGGTCAGCCCCACCGAGATCCGGTACCGGCCGAAGGAGTTCTGGAAGACCGGCAGCAAGGTCTCGTACCGGGTGCAGGCCGGCGGCCTGCCGATGGGCGACGGGTGGTACGGCCGCGCCGACCTCGGTGTGGACATCAAGATCGGCTCGGCGCTGATCATGACGGTGGACAACAAGACCAAGCGGATGACGGTGACCCGCAACGGCTCCGTGATCAAGACCATCCCGGTGAGCCTGGGCAAGAAGAGCACCCCGTCGTCCAGCGGCACCATGGTCGTGATCGAGAAGCTGCGCAAGACGGTCTTCGACACGTTCGAGGAGCTGGGCCCGGAGGACGGCTACCGCACCAAGATTGACTTCGCGCAGCGTCTCACCTGGGGCGGCGAGTTCATCCACGCCGCGCCCTGGTCCGAGGGGCAGCAGGGCACCACGAACGTCTCGCACGGCTGCGTGAACGTGTCGATGGCCAACGGCGACTGGCTCTTCAAGAACACCCAGATCGGCGACCCGATCACGGTCAAGGGCACCGAGCGCAAGCTGCAGAACGGCAACGGCTGGACCGACTGGAACATGAGCTGGGACGAGTACGTCAAGGGCAGCGCCCTGCCGTACCAGCCGCCGGCCGACCCGGACACCACCGCCACCCCGGACGGGGCGGGCACCCCGTCCGCCACGCCGACCGCCTGAGCGAGTCGTCGCAGTCGGTGCGGGAAGGCATTGCGCCGAGAAGCGGTATACCTCAGAGGAATAGATATTCCGCTGAGGTATACCGCTCGATAGCGCGTCCGCCCCGACAGCGGTGACCGACGGTCACCGTCGCCGACCATCTTCCCCATGACGACTCAGGCCCCCTCCGGAGAGGGGGCCTGAGTCGTGGCACCAGCTGGGTGACTGATGGGAATTGAACCCACGACAACCGGGACCACAACCCGGTGCTCTGCCAACTGAGCTACAGCCACCATGCCGCCGTCGCCCGGTCAATCTCCCCGGGCGGGGTGCGGACCAATAATAGCCACACCGCAGCCGGGCACGTCCAGCGGGTTGCCGGTCGGCCCGGTCGGGCTCAGAGTTCGGCGGCGATGGCCTTGGCGGTCTCCACGTCCGGGCCGGGCAGCGGGACGAACACCGTGCGTCGGTAGTACTCCAACTCCCGGATGCTCTCCCGGATGTCGGCCAGCGCCCGGTGCGCGAGGCCCTTCTGCGGCTGACCGAAGTACACCCGGGGGTACCAGCGACGGCAGAGTTCCTTGATCGACGAAACGTCGATCATCCGGTAGTGCAGGTGCGCGTCGAGGCGGGGCATGTCGCGGGTGATGAAACCCCGGTCGGTGGCGATCGAGTTGCCGCACAGCGGGGCCGTCCGCGGATCCTTGACGAACGTGCGGACGTAGTCCAGCACCAGGTCCTCGGCCTCGGCGAGGGTCACCGCCGAGCGGCGGACCTCCTCGGTCAGGCCGGACTTGGCGTGCATCGTCTGGACGATCTCCGGCATCGCCTCCAGCGCCAGTTCGTCGGCGTGGATCACCACGTCGACTCCGTCACCCAGCACGTTGAGGTCGGGATCGGTGACCAGTGCCGCGACCTCGATCAGTTTGTCCCTGCCGAGGTCCAACCCGGTCATCTCACAGTCGATCCAGACGAGGAGATCAGCCACGGCGACAGCCTACGCGCAGCCCACGCCCTGCGGCTGCGCGCTCTCGGCGGAGCGGACCGCTAGGGTTTCGGGGTGCCAGCAGAACCCGTCGCACCGCCCGCCGTCACCGAAGACGATCCCGGCGGCCGTACGGTCCGTCGCCTGGTCGCGGTGGTGGCCCTCACCGCCGTGCTGCCAGCGCTGTACCTGCCGGGCCTCGTGCACAACTTCTTCGACCTCAAGATCTACATGTCCGCGATGGACTGGTGGCGGGTCGGCCACCCGCTCTACGACTACGTTCAACCCGACCGGGTGCAGGGCGAGCTGTACTTCACCTACCCGCCGTTCAGCGCGCTGCTGCTGTGGCCGTTCGGCCTGCTCCGCCTCGGGGCCACCGTGACCATCTTCACGGTGCTCACCGTGCTGGCCGTGGTGCTGACCACCCGCTGGCTGGTCGGCCCGGTGATCGCCCGACACGACCTGCCCCGGACGTTCACGGTGGTCGCCGCCGTACTGCTGGTGCTGGCGGTGGAGAGCGTCCGCGAGACGATCACCTTCGGCCAGATCAACATGCTGCTGGTCGTGCTGATCCTGGCCGATCTGCTGTTCGCGGTCCCGCAGGCGCGACGCTGGGCGGGGGTGGGGGTGGGGCTGGCGACGGCGCTCAAGCTCTTCCCCGGCATCTTCATCGTGTACCTGCTGGCGACGAGACGCTGGCGGGCCGCGGCGGTGGCGAGCGCGACCGCGGCGGCGGCGACCCTGCTGGCGGCGGCGATCGCCCCACGCGACTCGTGGCGGTTCTGGACCCACGAACTGTGGACCACCGAGCGGGTGGGGCGCACCGACATCGTCGGCAACCAGTCGCTGTTCGGCCTGCTCAGCCGGTTCACCGCGCCGGACAAGCCGGGCCGGCTGATCTGGCTGCTGGTGGTCGCCGTGGTCGCCGGCTACGGGTTGTGGCGGGCCGCCCGCGCGGCGCGGGCCGGCGACCCGTTGACCGGCCTGACGTTGACCGGGTTGGTCGGTGCCCTGGCCAGCCCGATCACCTGGACCCACCACATCTACTGGTTCGTGCCGGCGGTGGTGCTGCTCGCCGACGCGGCGTTGAGCGCCAACCGCCCCGACGAGGCAGGCCGACGTCGGTGGCTGGCCGGGCTCGCGCTGGGCATCACCGCCGTGACCATCTACGGCGTGGTGACGTTCCAGGCCTGGGGCGTGGCACCGGTCCGCACCCGTGACCCGTTGGACTTCGTCCTGCAGAACACCTACGTGCTGCTCAGCCTGCTGCTGCTGGCGGCCTTGCCGGTGCGGTCCAGACAGCTACCCGAGAATCGCACCAACTGGACAGACCTGTCGAGTAGCCGCCAAAAGCGGTAATCTGTCCGCATCTACCTCAAGCGTCGCTCGGGTAGCACCGATCCCCCGGTGAGGGTGGCCCTCCACGTCGGCAGCGTGGAGGGCCACTCGCCGTTTCGTCCGCCGCCACCGGCGCGGCCGCGCCGGCGGGACCCGCACCGGCTGGGCGGTGGCCTCCTCGGCAACGGCCGGGGGCCACGCGAGACTCAGCGCCACCCCCGGTGGCCGAGGCAGCCGGACCGGCTCCTCCAGGTCGGCGAGGGTGGCCGGCCGCGCCGGTTCGGCACCGATCGCCCACCGGGTCCGAGCCGGGGCCCCCGAACCAACCGGGGTGAGCTGCCGTACCGCCGGCAACGGCGGGGTCGCGCCGGCACCCCGCGCGCCGAGGCCACTGAGCGAGGTCACCCCGAGCCGACCGGCCAGCACCGGCACCTGGTCCGGCTCGACCACGAAGATCACTTCACGGGGACGCAGCGGACGCAGCAGAAGCAGCGCCGCACCCACCACCAGCAGCACGCCGACGGCGAGCAGCGCCCAGGTGGCCGGACCGGTCCACCCGGCCCGTAACTCGGCGCGCAGGTCCAGGGTCAGGTCCGCGCCGCCGTCGGGGCGCATCACCACCAGGCTCATCGGTTCGTCGGTGAGGTCGTCCGCACTCCACTGCAGCGAGCCGATCCCCTCGCGTACCCAGAACGGCTGGCCCAGCGGCGTGACCGGCGCGGCGGCCGGGGCGCCGGTTGCCCCGCCGGCCGGCTCCAGCCGGACCGGCAG
>NZ_JAEVHL010000005.1 GCF_016803395.1 Micromonospora tarensis
ACTCGCGGGCGGCGCGATGATCGGCGTCGCGGACGCCGCGTTCGCGGCGCTCGGCCAGGTGCCGGACCCGGACGACGCGGCCGACCTGGCCAGGATGCGGGCCACCGCGGTCGAGGCGCTCGGCGCCGCCGCGTTCGACGTGGAGTACGCCGTGGGTCAGCTCCTCGAACCGCAGGCCGCCTTCCCGCCCGACCAGCGCTGACCGCGGGCGACCCCACCGGCCGGTCAGGTGCCGGCCGGCTTCCGGTACGCCCAGGTGGCGCGGCAGGCGACCAGCGACGCCACCAGGATCAGGCTGAGCACGGCCGCGCCGCCATCGGTCACCCACGAGGGCAACAGGCCCGGCACGCCGAAGCGTTCCCGGGTCACCTCGAACACCTCCGGCGGTATCGCCACCACGCCGCCGCCTGCGTCACGTTCACCAGCAGGACCACCCAGAACAGCCAGCCCCGCCGGCCGCGGGCCAGGAGCCCGAGGCGACGACGCCGGCGGCGGTGATCAGTCGACGATCAACCACAACGAGATGGCGGAGAGCCCTAAGCCGCGCCGGGTGAGGTCGCGGAGCGGGCGGCGGCGATCGTCCGCCCACGCTCCGACTCGGGGAAGCGGTCGAGCATGACGCGCAGCTCGTCGGCGCTCACGTTCGCGCCGAACAACTCGCTGCCCGGCTCGAGTCGTACCCCCTCGGCGAGCGGGCCGGCGACGACCGGATCGAAGCCGAGCGCGTCGACCAGGGCCGCGGCCTCGGTGAGATCGGCGGTGTCGTCCCCGGCGACCGCGATGGCCTTGCGGCCGGTCGTGCCAGCGGGTCGCGCCTCGTCCTCGAGATCGTGGTAGCCCATGTGGTTGAACGCCTTGACGACGCGGGAACCGGGCAGGAACGCCCTGACGATCTCGCTCGACGAGGTGCGTGGGTCGGTCAGGTCCGCGCGGATGCCGTCGATCTCCCACCAGTAGTTCATCGCGTCGACGACGAGCTTGCCGCGGAGCGCCTCGGCGGGGATGCTGCGGTACTTGCCCAGTGGCAGGGCGAGGATGACGATGTCGGCGTTGGCTGCCGCGTCGGCCCCGGTGGTGGCCACCGCGCCCGGCGCGAGGACCTCGACGGTGAGGGCGATCTTCGCCGGGTCGCCGGATCCGGCGACCAGCACCCGGTAGCCGGCGGCGACGGCGAGCCGGGCGAGCACGGTGCCCACCTTGCCGGCCCCGAGGATCCCGAGGGTCTGGGGCCGGCTCCGGTCGTTGTCGTTCATGTCGTCCTCTCGGTGCTAATGGGCTGATCAGGCCAGGATGTCGCGGACCATCGGGATCACCTTGGAGCCGTACAGCTCCACGGCACGCATCCGGGCGCTCGCCGGCTGCGCTCCGGCCGAGTAGATGAGGTCGAACCGGCCGACATCGAGGCTGCGGATCGCGCGGGCCATCCGGCGGGCCACGGTCTCCGGAGATCCGATGTAGAGGGAGCCGTGCTCCACCTCGGAGTCGAACTCCTGGCGGCGGATCGGTGGCCAACCCCGCAGCTTGCCGATTCGGTCTCGCATGATCCGGTAGTGCGGCCAGTAGGTCTCCTTGGCCTCCTCGTCGGTGTCGGCGATGAAGCCGGGCGAGTGCATCCCGACCGGGTGCGCGGTCGTGCCGAGTTGGTCGGCCGCCCGGCGGTACAGGTCGATGTAGGGCGCGAACCGCTCGGGGGCGCCACCGATGATGGCGAGCATGAGCGGAAGGCCGTACTGGGCGGTGCGGACGACCGACTGCGGGGAGCCGCCGACGCCCACCCAGGTGTTCAGGTGACCGGATTCGGTCTTCGGGAAGACGTCGGCGTTCTCCAGCGGGGCGCGCAGGGTGCCGCTCCAGGTGACCGGCTTCTCGTCGAGCAGCTTGACGAACAGCTCGATCTTCTCCTCGAACAGCGTGTCGTAGTCGCGCAGGTCGTAGCCGAAGAGCGGGAACGACTCGGTGAACGAGCCACGACCGAGGATGACCTCGGCCCGGCCGTTGGACAGCGCGTCGACGGTGGCGAACCGCTGGAACACCCGGACCGGGTCGTCGGAGCTGAGCACTGTCACGCCGGAGGCCAGCCGGATCCGGGAGGTGCGGGTGGCGATGCCGGCCAGCACCGTCTCCGGCGTCGACACTGAGTATTCGGGCCGGTGGTGCTCGCCCAGCGCGATGACGTCGACGCCCAGCTCGTCCGCGAGCACCGCCTCGTCGACGACCTGTCGGATCGCCGCCGCGTGCGAGACGAGCTTGCCGGCGTCGTCCTGCGGCACGTCGCCGAAGGTGTCGAGGCCGAACATGAGATCAGACATGGGTGGGCTCCTTCGCGAGCAGTTCCCGGACCCGCGGCGCCACCGCACTGCCCAGCAGTTCGATGGTGCGTGCGCGTGCCTCGCGGGGCAGGTGCATGATGTCGTACTTCAGGTCGAAGCGGCTCAGCCGCAGGTCACGGGCGACTGTGACGATCTTCTGCGCCACCGTCTCCGGTGATCCGACGAAGAGCGCGCCGTGGTCGATTTCGGCCTCGTAGCGCGCACGGTCCGGTTTGTAGAAGCCGCGCTCCTTGGCGAGCGCCGCCGCGACCGGCTGCCAGTAGCGCCACCACGTCTCCACCGCCTCCTCGTCGGTCTCCGCGACCAGGCCGAGTGAGTGCTGCCCGATCGGCTGCGGGGTATGCCCGAACTGTTCGAGCGCCTTGGTGTAGAGGTCGACGTGGCCGGCGAAGCGCTGGGGGCGCCCGCCGATGATCGCGAGCATCAGCGGTAGTCCGTGCCGGGCGGCGCGGACCACTGAGTTCGGGCTGCCCCCGACGCCGATCCAGGTCGGGATGCCGCCGGGCCGCATCCGTGGGTGCAGGCGCTGCGCGGTCAGCGGGCTCCGGACGGTCCCGGACCAGGTAACCGGTTCGTCCCGTTGGAGTCGCAGGAAGAGATCCAGCTTCTCCTCGAACAACCGCTCGTAGTCGGCCAGGTCGTAACCGAACAGCGGGAACGACTCGGTCGCCGAGGCGCGCCCGAGGACCAACTGGGCGCGGCCGTTCGAGACGGCGTCCACTGTCGCGAACTCGTGGTAGAGCCGTACCGGATCGTTGGTGCTGAGCACCGTGACCGAGGTGCCGAGGCGGATCCGCTCGGTCGCGGTCGCGGCGGCCGCGAGCAACACGGGCGTCGCGGAGTCGTTGTGGCCCTCCCGATAGTGCTCACCGACGCTGAACACGTCGAGCCCGACCGACTCGGCGAGCCGTGCCTCGTCCACCAGGAGCCGGACGGTCTCGGCGTCGCTCAACACCCGACCGCCGTCGGTCGCCACCTCCCCGAACGAGTTGAGCCCCAGTTCGAAGTCTGTAGCTGCCATGGTCTCCTCCTCGGTGCGTTCAACCGGTGACCCGCGGAGCGGACCTATCGGTTGACATGTCAATGATGCTAACTTGGCGATTGACGCGTCAATTCCCGGGAGAGTGCGATGACGGAGGCCACACCCGTCCGGCGGGCAGGGCGTCAGCTGCCGACCGCTGACGAGCTGCGGATCTGGCGGGACTTCATCGAGACGACGGCGGCGCTCGGCTCCCGCCTCGAGTCCCGCCTACAGAGCGACTCCTCGCTGTCGACCGGGGACTACGCCGTGCTGCTCGCGCTCAGCGAGGCGGAGGGGCAGGCGATGCGCTCCTCGGAGCTCGCCGCGCACATCGGCTGGGAGCGCAGCCGGCTCTCCCACCACCTGGGGCGGATGGAACGTCGCGGCCTGATCCGCCGCCAGGAGTGCCCGACCGTTCCCCGGGGGGCGGAGGTGCTGCTCACGGCGGCCGGCGCCGAGGCGTTCGGCGGAGCCACCTTCCCGCACCTGCGCGCCATCCGGGAACTGTTCGTGGACGCCCTCACGCCGGATCAGCTCGTCGCGGCCGGCGAGATCGCGGCGGCGCTGCGGACGCGTCTCGACGTCCTGCGCAGGGAGTGATCGCCCGCGCATTGATAACTGTGAGTGCGCGGGCGATTGCCGAGAGCTACAGCCGGGTGGTCCAATCCTCCAGAAAGCCGGCTCACCGCCCGGGAGGTACGTCCCATGACCGAGACCGCCACCGCCGAGACCGTCAGACCAGAGCGGGCGCACCCCGGACGGACCGAGTCGGTGCTGCCGGAACTGCGGGAGATGTGGTGGGAGACGGGGGTGCGGGCGCGGGCGGAGGCCGGCGTCTTCGCCGTCTTCGCGGAGTTGCCCAGGCTGGTCTGGACCGCCCTGGGCATCAGTTGGCGCGCGGACCGACTCCGTACCGGCGTGGTGGCCGCCGCGACGGTCGGCGCCGGGGTGATGGCGGCCTTCGGGTTGCTGGCCACCCAACGGGTGCTGGTGGAGTTGTTCGCCGGCGGGCCGACCGCCGACAAGGTACGGGCGGCGCTGCCCGCCCTGGCCGTGCTGGCGGTGACAGTCGCGCTCCGCGCCGGCATGGGCATCGCCACCGGGTACGCGCAGAACGGGCTGACGCCCCGGGTCAGCCGCGAGGTGGAGCGCGGCCTGTTCGAGGTGTCGACGGCGGTCCGGCTGGAGGCGTTCGACGCCGACGCGTTCGCCGACGACATGGAACGCGCCTCCCGGGGGACCGAGTCGACGATCGGGCTGGTGCAGGCGTCGATGAACCTGCTCGCCGGGCTGGCCGGGCTGCTCGCCGTGGCGGCGGCCGTCGTCATCATCCATCCGTTGCTGCTGGTGGCGCTCCTGGTCGCCACGGTGCCCAACGCCTGGGCGTCGCTACGCTCCGGGCACCTGCGGTACCAGACGTACACCGCCGGGTCGGTGCGCCGGCGTCGACTGTGGTTGCTGCACAAGCTGATGGCCGAACGCGCCTCGGCACCGGAGCTGCGCTCGTACGGGCTGCGCGGGTTCCTGCTCGACCAGTACGACCGGGTGATGCGGGTGGAGACCGACATCCAACTCGCGCTCGCCCGCCGGGTCACCACGACCACCACCGTCGGGGCGATCATCGGTGGCCTCGCCACCGGCACCGTCTACGTCCTGCTCGGGCTGCTGCTCCTGGACGGGCAGATCCCGCTCGCCGCCGCGGCGACCTGCGTGATCGCGGTGCAGTCCGCGCAGCGGTCGCTCTCCATCGCCACCTTCCAGGTCGACCACGTCTACACCGAGGGCCAGCACTTCGGCGACTACACGGGCTTCATGACCCGGGCCGCCGCGTACCTGCCCGACGCCACCCGGCCCGGGGCGGGCGCCCGCACCGAACGGCTGCGGGAGTTGACCGTCCGGGAGGTGCGGTTGTGCTACCCGGACCGGGACACCCCGGCCGTGGACGGCGTCACGTTGACCATCACCGCCGGGCAGACGGTCGCGTTCGTCGGGGAGAACGGCTCGGGCAAGACGACCCTGGCCGCGATGATCGCCGGCCTCCGCGCCCCCAGCGAGGGCACCATCGAATGGAACGGCCGACCGCTGTCGGACTGGGACGTCGGCGGGCTGCGCGCCCGGATCGCGGTGGTGACGCAGGAATACCACAAGTGGCCGTTCACCGCCGCCACCAACATCGCCATCGGCGACGTCGACACCGAGGCCCGGCAGGACCGCATCGAGGCCGCCGCCGCCCGCGCGGTCGCCCACCAGATGATCAACGAGCTGCCGCACGGGTACGAGACGCTGCTCGACCGCACCTTCGCGCGCGGCCAGGACCTCTCCGGTGGGCAGTGGCAGCGGATCACCGCCGCCCGCGGGTTCCTCCGCGACGCCGAACTGCTGATCATGGATGAACCGTCCTCCGCGCTCGACCCGCGCGCCGAGGACGCCCTGTTCCAGGCGATCCGGGACCGAAGGGGGCGAGGCACCACGATCCTCATCACGCACCGGCTGGCGAACGTCCGGCACGCCGACCGGATCTTCGTCCTGCACCAGGGCCGGCTGGTCGAGGCCGGAACCCACGACGGCCTCGTCGCCGCCGGCGGGCGGTACGCGGAGCTGTTCGCCCTCCAGGCCGCCGGCTACGACACCAGCCGGGCCGAGGACCGCACGCCGCCCCCGACTCCCCGTTGACGACCAACGCCAGGGCGGCCCTGTCCGTGCGCCGGCAGCGCCCGGCGCTTCGGCCGTTCGCGGCGTACCGGGGGGAGGTTAGGCTGCGGTCTATGTCGGGGGCGTGGTGGCGTGGTCGACCGGCGGACACCGCCCTGGTGCTCGCCGTCGGTCTGGTCGCCCTCGTCGGCCTGGTGGTGCAGTCACACGGCATCGACACCACCGCCGAATGGGCCGCGCTGCCGGTGGTGTTGGCCTCCTCCGGTGCGCTGCTCGTCCGCCGTGGCCATCCGGTGCCGGTGGGCGTCGTGGCGCTCGCCGCGGTCGGCGCGTACGGGGCGTTGCTGCATCGGCCCGGCCCGATCATGCTGGTCTTCGTCGTGGCGCTCTACACAGTTGTCGACGAGGGATTTCTCTGGGTCGCCATCGGGCTCGGCGTCGCCTCGGTGATCGCCTTCGCCGTCGCGGACAACGACAACCGGTCTCCGGGCAGCATGAACGGGGCGACCCTGCTGCACGCCGGTTGGCTGGTCGCGGTCATCGTCGGGGTGACCCGTAACCGCCGGGCCTATCTCGCGGAGGCGCAGGCTCGGGCGGTCGCCGCCGAGCGGCGGACGGAGGAGGAGGCCGGCGCCGGGCCACCGAGGAGCGGCTACGCATCGCCCGCGAGCTGCACGACGTCCTCGGCCATCACCTTTCGCTGATCAATGTGCAGGCCAGTGCCGCGCTGCACCGGCCGGACCCGACCCGCTCCGAGCAGGCGCTCACCGCGATCAAGCAGACCAGCAAGGAGACGCTGCGGGAGTTGCGGGCGACGCTGGGCGTGCTGCGGCAGGAGGGCGCGGCAGGTGTGGTGGCCGCACCCGGCCTGACCCGCCTGCGGGAGTTGGTCACGACGGCCGGTCGGGCCGAGCTGGAGATCCGCGCCGAACTCGCCGAAACCCGATCGCTGCCGCCGGAGGTCGACCTGGCGGTGTACCGGATCGTCCAGGAGGCCCTCACCAACGTGGCGCGGCACGCGGGCGCCACCGCCGCGGTGGTCCGGGTCCGGCCCGACCAGGACGACGTGCTCGTCGAGGTCGAGGACGACGGCACCGGCCAACCGGGCGCGCCGGGCAGCGGCATCATCGGTATGCGTGAGCGGGCACGAGCGCTCGGCGGTTCGTTGACCACGGGGCCGCAGCCGGGCGGCGGCTTCCGGGTCAGCGCCCGACTGCCGCTGCGACCCGAACCGACACCGGCGGGGGAGCAGCCGTGATCCGGCTGCTGCTCGTCGACGACCAGACGCTGGTACGCGCCGGCTTCCGGTCCATTTTGGACGGCGAGGACGGCATCGAGGTGGTCGGTGAGGCCGCCGACGGGGCCGAGGCGGTGCGGCTGGCCGGGCAGCTGCGGCCGGATGTCGTCCTGATGGACATCCGGATGCCCGTGCTGGACGGCCTCGCCGCCACCGGGCAGATCATCGCGACCTCGGCGGCCCGCGTGATCATCCTGAGCACGTTCGACCTGGACGAGTACGTCTACGGTGCGCTGCGGGCCGGGGCGAGTGGCTTCCTGGTCAAGGACACCGAACCGGCGGAGTTGATCCACGGGGTGCGGGTGGTGGCCCGGGGTGACGCGCTGATCGCACCGTCGATCACCCGCCGGTTGATCGCCGAGTTCGCGGCCCGGGCCGGGCAACCGGACCCGGGGCCGCGACTGAGCGTGCTCACCGAGCGGGAGCGCGAGGTGCTGACGTTGGTCGCCGCCGGCCTCTCCAACGACGAGATCGCCGCGCGGTTGGTGTTGAGCCCGGCCACCGCCAAGACACATGTCAGTCGGATCATGACCAAGACACAGGTGCGGGACCGGGCGCAGTTGGTGATCCTCGCCTACGAGTCCGGGCTGACCGTGCCCGGCTGGCTGGCCCGCGCCTGACCGACCCGCCCCGGGCACCGTCACATCGGCGTCACCCGGTGTCGTGGCGGATCAGGCGGCGAGCCGGCGGGCCCGCACCAGGGCCAGCCCACCGAGGACCACGCCGAGCAGACCGACGGCCAGGGCCACGAAGGCGCCGCCGCGCCCGTTGCCCGTGCCGACGCCACCGTCGGAGGTGGCCACCACCAGCCCGCCGAGCGCCATCCCGATCAACCCTGTCGCCAGGGCCAACCCGGCTCCGAGGCCGGCGCCGAACCGACCGGCGGGACGGGCCAGTGCCAGCCCACCGATGACGCTGCCGACCAGCCCCAGCAGGACGGCGCTACTGGCACCGAGCCGTCCGGAACTCATGGCGAGAGCGGCGGCAGCGTGCGGCTGGGCCGAGGCGTGTGCTGCCGGTGCGGCTACGGCGGTGACGAGCAGGTGACGGACGGACATCGTGGATCCCCTCGGTCGCTGTGACGGGTACAGGCCGCAGCGTAGGGACCGGACAGCTCGTGGGTCGTCAGGCCGGAGATGGCAACGGTTCTACCGCCCTGGAGGTACGCGCGCGTGCTGTCGTACCTCGGCAGTTGTGGCAGCCCGTCGCGGACGCCCGCGCTCGGCCCGGCATCCGGTCGTCCGGCGCACGGCGCTCGGGCCGATCGGTCGGAGCCGCTGGGTCACCGCTGCCAGGCGTCGATGGCGCGTACGCCGTCACGCACTGTCCGGTCCAGCATGGTGGGGTTGCCGCTGGTGCCCTCCCAACCCTGGTCGTCGAGGACGGTGACCACGGTGTCGACCCGGGCCACGGCGATCTGGCTGGACGCCTTACCGCCGGTGCGTTCCCCGTTCAGGCTCGTCTCGGCCCACGTCCGGGTCAGCAGCAGCGCCTCGTCGCCGACGCCGGGCAGGGTGGTGCTCCGCACGGTGACGGGACCCGACCGGTCGTAGGAGGGACAGGCCGCGACGGCGCTCCGCAGGCGGGTCAGGTACGCCGAGGCGCCGTCCCCGTCGAAGGTGAAGATGGTTTGGTGGATCATCCCCTGCGGCACGTTGCTGGCCGGCTCGTCGGCCAGCTGGTAGGTGACTGTCATCGCGGCGCTCGCGGTGACCTGTCGGCCCCCGGTGCCGAACTCGTTGCCGCACAGCTTCGGTAGGGCGTCCCCGACCGGTGTCGACCGTCGGGGAGACTTGCGCAGCTCGGTGGGGAGCTCGACGAATGCCGATGTCGGGATGGTCGCCGGCGTGCTGCCGCTCGGGGCCGGCGGGTCCGTCGGGGTCGCCGACGCCGGGGCGGAGGCCGGCACCGCGCTGGTCGGGGCCGCGGCGGGCGGATCCTCGGTAGCGGTGCAGGCGGCGAGTGCCACCGTGCCGAGCAACGGGATCAGCGCGATCAGGCGTCGCGGACGGGCGGTCCGTGTTGATCGGTCTCGGCTCATGGTCACCCCTCGGCTGTCTCCGGGCAGTTCCCTGCGACGAGCAGTCCGAAACGACCACGCACCGCCGTCGGACGCTGACCCGACCGGCGGAAAACGGGGTGTCGCCACCCCGGACAGGGCGTTAGGATCCCCGGATGACCAGCGTGATCGCCCAGTGCACCGGATCGTCGTGTGACGTCCAGGTCGGTGCGCGGCGACGCCGGCGATCCGTCGCCCGCCCGCGCTGACCATTCTCCTGCGACCGGCGGATCGAGCCGCCGGTCATCTGCTGGTCGTCCTCGGTCCGCCCGCATCTCCCCAGCCAACGGCTCGCGTGACGGCGCGGGTCCGAGCGAGATCGGCGTACTCATGGATCTTGAAAAGTTGCTGTCCGGCCGGCTGGCGCCGGCGTTCGCCGCGGTGGCCGGCGGCCCGGTCGACCCGCTCGTGCGGCGGTCTGCACGCGCGGACTTCCAGTCCGACGCGCCGCTGGCGTTGGCCCGGCGGCTGGGCCGGCCGCCGCGCGACGTCGCCGCCGCCGTGCTGGAGCATGCGACGCTCGACGACATCTGCGTGTCGGCGGAGGTCTCCGGGCCGGGTTTCCTCAATCTCACCATTGCCGACCGGGTGCTGGCCGACCTGACTCTCGGGCTGGCCGGCGACGCCCGGCTCGGCGTGCCGTCGACGGCGGCGCCGCAGACCGTGGTGGTCGACTATTCGGCGCCCAACGTGGCCAAGGAGATGCACGTGGGGCACCTTCGCTCCACCGTCATCGGGGACGCGGCGGCGCGGCTGCTCGACTGGCTCGGGCACCGGGTGGTGCGGGTCAACCACCTGGGGGACTGGGGGACACCGTTCGGCATGCTGATCGAGCACCTGGCCGACCTCGGCGAGGCCGAGGCGGCGCACGAGTTGTCGATGGGCGACCTGGACGCCTTCTATCGGGCGGCCCGGGTCAAGTTCGACGGCGACGTGGCCTTTCAGGAACGGTCCCGGCTACGGGTGGTCGCCCTCCAGGGCGGTGACGAGCGGACGCTGCGGTTGTGGCGGCTGCTGGTGGAGCAGTCCGAGCGGTACTTCCTGACCGTGTACGACCTGCTGGACGTGACGTTGTCCGAGGGCGACTTTCGGGGCGAGAGCGCCTACAACAACCTGCTCGCGGGCGTCGTCGACGACCTGGAGCGACTGGGGCTGCTGGTAGCCAGCGGCAGCGCCGACTGTGTGTTCCCGCCCGGCTTCGTCGGCCGGAACGGTGAACCCCTGCCGCTGATCGTGCGCAAGAGCGACGGTGGCTACGGTTATCCCGCCACCGACCTGGCCGCGCTGCGGCAGCGCGTCGACGACCTGGGCGCTACCCGGTTGCTGTACGTCGTCGGGCTGCCGCAGCGGCAGCACTTCGCGATGGTGTTCGCTGCCGCCCAGGCGGCCGGTTGGCTGGGCCCGCCGGCGCAGGCCGAGCATGTGGGCTTCGGTTCGATCCTCGGCGCTGACGGCCGGATGCTGCGCAGTCGGGCGGGAGAGTCGGTGAAGCTGGTCGGGCTCCTGGAGGAAGCCATCACGCGCGCCAGCGACCTGGCCCGGAGCAGGAACCCGGAGCTGGGCCCCGAGGCCGTCACGGAGATCGGTCGTGCCGTCGGGATCGGCGCGATCAAGTACGCCGACCTGTGCACGGATCGGGCCAAGGACTATGTCCTGGACTGGGAGCGGATGCTCGCCCTCGACGGCAACACCGCGCCCTACCTCCAGTACGCGTACGCCCGGTCCGGTCGGTGCTCCGGCGGGCCGGGACGGACGCGCGGCTGGATGTGCCCATCGTGCTGGCGCAGCCGGCGGAGCGGGCGCTGGCGGTCGAGTTGCTCGGCTTCGGCGCCACGGTCGTCGAGGTCGAGCGGAGCCTTGAATTCCATCAACTAGCCGGTTATCTGCACCGGCTCGCGACGGCGTTCAGCGCGTTCTACGAGCGCTGCCCGATGTTGCGGGCGCCGGACGAGCTGCGCCGGAGCCGGCTGCTGCTGGCGGAGTTGACCGCTCGGACCCTGCGGCTGGGGCTGGGCCTGCTCGGCATCCGAACCCTTGAGCGGATGTGACGAGCCGGTCGTCCGCCCGGTCAGCGGGTTCGCTTCGTCGCTCGCTTTCGAGGCGGCGTCAGCAGGTCGGCGATCTGCGCGATCGCGGCGGGCACCAGGCGGTAGTACGCCCAGACGCCGCGCTTGTCGCGTTCGAGCAGGCCGGCCTCGGTGAGGATCCGAAGGTGGTGGCTCACGGTCGGCTGGGAGAGGTTGAGCGCCGCGGTGAGGTCACTCACCGAGGCCTCACCGTCCGGTGCGGACTGGATCAGACTGAGCAGTCGCAGTCGCGCCGGGTCGGCGAAGGCCTTCAGCACCCCGGCCAGCCGCTCGGCGTCGGCCCGCTTGATCGGGTCGCCGGTGAGCGGCGAGATCGCAGGCATGGCAGTTTTCGCAGTTCCCACGCCTGCCATAGTGACACCAAAACCATCAATAAGTCGGCAGAACCGACACCAGTCCTCCGATGGCGTCCGGATGGCCGGGGCGGACAGCCGAACGTGAGTCTCACCCCGACGGTCGTGGCGGCGTAGCGGCCGTGTGGGGCTCCGCCGCGCCCCACACGGCCCTACACCGACGTACACGCCGTCGAATCAGCTGAGCCTCCGGGTCAGCGCCGGGGTTTCGGCGCGACGCGCGGCTGCACGTACGGCGGCCCAGCGAAGATCAGGTCCGACTTCAGCTCGTGGTACGCCCGCTTGGGCTGGTAGTTCTCGTCGTAGATCGTGGCCAGACCCTCCGGCGGGTCGTCGAACCAGCCCGGCACCCACGAATGGTTGTCGCTGAAACCCCAGACCGTGTACGACAGGCAGCTCCGGACGGCGAGGCACGCCTTCATCAGCACGCTGAAGTTGGCGGCCGACGCCTGTAGGCGGGGGTTGATCTCCTCCGCGTTGCCGGCCTGGACCGCCGCCGTCAGCTGGCTGCGGACGTCGACCTCGGTGAACGCGGTCGCCACGCCGAGCCCGGCGAACTTCTTCAGCGCGGCGGTCACCTGGAGGGTGTCGAAGTTGCCGTACTGGGTGCCCAGGTGGCCCTGGGAGCCGACGCCGTCGATCGGCACACCCCGGGCGCGCAGGCTCTTGGTCATGTCGTACACGAACTGGGTCTTGTCGTCGGCCGGGTTGCCCGAACCGAACGCCTCGATGTTGTAGTCGTTGTAGAACAGCAGCGCCTTGGGGTCGGCGGCGCGCGCCCAGCGGAACGCGTCGGCGATGTAGCCGGGCCCGAGGTGCTCCGCCCAGAAGCCCTTGTAGTGCAGCGTCGACGGGGTGTCCCAGGGGTCACTGACCGCCTCGTTGACCACGTCCCACTGCCAGATCTTGCCCTTGTAGCGGTTGACGACTGTGGTGATGTGCTTGCGCAGCAGCTCGCGCAGCTCCTGCTTGCTGATCGAGCCGTCGGCGACGCCACTGGTCAGCCACGCGGGCAGCTGGTTGTGCCAGACCAGCACGTGGCCCCGCACGCTCTGCCGGTTGCGCTTCGCGAAGTCGACGAGCTGGTCGGCCGGCCCCCAGTTGTAGCTGCCGCGGGTGGGCTCCAGGCTCTCCCACTTCATCACGTTCTCGGCGGTGACCGAGGAGAACTCGGACGTGACCAGCTTGCGGTACTGCGGGTCGCTGGCGTCGTTGAGGGCATCCATGTTCACCGCGGTGCCGACGTGCAGGCCGTGGCGCAGGCCGAGGGTGGCGAGGCTCTGCGCGGTGGGGTCGTACGGCCGGCTCGCGGTGGCCGGCACCGTGTTCAGCGCCGCGACGGTCGCGACGGCGACCGCGCCGACGGTCGTCCACTGTCGTAACTTCATGTGCCTTCCTCTCGATCAATAGATTGATGTCGATCTAGAAGGTGAGGGTCAGGTGCTGGCGAAGATGGGCATGGGTTGCGGCCGGGCGTCGCAAGGGCGGACGGTCGCGGGTGACGCCGGTAGTTCCGGCTGGAAACCGGAAACCTGCTCGAAACGTTAAGGGTGTCGATGTCCGGGCGTCAACGCTGAAAACTTCCGGAAATGAGTCAACTGAGCTGGGTGACCCCGACTGAGTGATCGGCGAAACTTTCGGGGGTCAGCGACGGTGGTCCACCGTCGGGGCCTGCCGCAGCGCGACGCCGGCCCACGGCGAAGTCACCGGGCGCACGCCGGCCCGGCACGGTCGACGCCATGGCCGACCGTGCCGGGCCGGGAAGTCCCGGGGAAGACCGGTCAGCGCAGACCGGCGAAGAGATCGTTCTCGGGAGTCGGCGCGTCCGTGCGGTCCCGGACCCGCAGGAAGGTCTCCACGCCCATCAGCTCGATGAACCGTTCCTGGCCGAGCTGGAGGAAGAAGATGTTCTCGGTCTGGCTGGCGTGCGCGGCCAGCGCCTCGAACTTCTGCGCGCCGTAGTCGCTGGTGTCGACCCAGGTGGTGATCTCGTCGTCCGGGAGGCCGAGCTGCGGACCCGCCTCCTCCGGCTCGGCCCACTCGACGCCGAGTTCCTTCATCACCCGGCCGAACTCCGCGAACGCCGTCCGGGGCACTGTGGTCCAGTAGACCTTCGCCGGAACGTCGGTCTGCTCGACCGCGGCCATGGTGATCCGATGGGCCTGGATGTGGTCCGGGTGGCCGTAGAAACCGTTCTCGTCGTACGTGACGATCACGTCGGGCTGGTACCGCCGGATCAGCTCCGCGAGTCGGGCCGCCGCCTCCGCCACGGGCGTGGTCCAGAACGAGCCGGGCAGGTCGTTGGTGGGCCAACCCATCATGCCGGAGTCGGCGTAACCGAGAGTCTCCAGGTGGGTGACCTTCAACGCCGCGCAGCTGGCCTCCAACTCGGTGTGGCGCATCGCCACCACGGCGGCCGGGTCGTGCCCCTCCTCGCCCGGCTTGACCCCGCCGGGGCCGTCACCGCAGCGCCCGTCGGTGCAGGTCACCAGGACGGTGGTAACCCCCTCCGCGGCGTAGCGGGCAAGGACGCCGCCGGTGCTCGTCGCCTCGTCGTCGGGGTGGGCGTGCACCGCCATCAGGGTCAGAGGTCGCTCAGCCATGCCATCACCCTACGCATCCCGCCCAGCGCGGTATGCGTCGAGTGGTTGTTGGCCGAACAGCGCTCAGCTCCGCCACCGGTGCCTAGATTCGGCTCTGGTCGGCACGTGGGGTGAATCGGGGCAGAGGAGACGTCGATGGCAAAGGCCGCTGCGGGGTTCGCTGAGGTGCGACAGATCGACGCCGGGCTGCTCAACGTGGGCTACGTGGACGCCGGCCCACCCGACGGAGAGCCGGTGATCCTGCTGCACGGTTGGCCGTACGACATCCACAGCTTCGTCGACGTCGTGCCGGCGCTCACCGCCGCCGGCTACCGGGTCGTCCTGCCATACCTGCGGGGTTACGGCTCGACCCGGTTCCTCGCCGACGACGCCATGCGCAACGGCGAACCGGCGGCCATGGCGCTCGACCTCATCGCCCTGATGGACGCGCTGAAGATCGACACCGCGAAGCTGGCCGGGTTCGACTGGGGCGCCCGAACGGCCGATGTCGTGGCCGCGCTCTGGCCCGAGCGCTGTCGAGGGCTGGTCTCGGTGAGCGGCTACCTGATCGACGGCCAGGCGTCGGGCCGGGTGCCGCTGCCGCCGAAGGCGGAATTCGCCTGGTGGTACCAGTACTACTTCGCCACCGAGCGCGGCCGGGAGGGGTACGACAAGAACCGGCGCGACTTCGCCAAGCTGATCTGGCAGACCGCGTCGCCCAGGTGGACGTTCGACGACGCGACGTTCGAGCGCAGCGCGGCGGCGTTCGACAACCCCGACCACGTCGACATCGTGATCCACAACTACCGGTGGCGACTGGCCCTCGCCGACGGCGAGCCCCGGTACGACGAGATCGAGCAGCGCCTGGCCGCGAAGCCGAAGATCAACGTGCCGAGCATCTCCCTGGAGGGGGACGCCAACGGCGCGCCGCACCTGGAGCCCACCGTCTACGGCAAGCAGTTCGCCGGTCAGTACGAGCACCGGATGGTTGGCGGCGGTGTCGGGCACAACCTGCCGCAGGAAGCGCCGCAGGCCTTCGCGGACGCGGTGATGCAGGTCTGAGTCGTCAGCCGCGGCGGCCCGGGCGCTGAGCCGTGGGGCGTTCCACGCGTACCGGATCGCCACGGACGAGGCCGTCGTGGACGCGCCACCGGGTGGTGCTGACGGCACGCCGGGTCGCCTCGTCGCCGTCCTCGACGCGGTCGCGCAGCAGGCGCAGGGCGATCCGGCGGTTCAGACCGAACTGCCGCTCCTGGTCCACCACGACGACGATGCCCGACGGGCGGTGCGTCGCGCGTACCGCCGTACTGGCCTTGTTCCGGTGCTGGCCGCCCGGCCCGCCGGTCCGGCAGGCGACGATGTCCACGTCCGCCTCCCGAAACGTCGTCGGCTGGGCGTCGGGCTGCGGTGGCTGGGCGGTGACGTACCAGTTCTTCCGCCCGGTGCTGGCCCGGTAGGGGCTCGGCGCCTGCCAGCACAGCGTGCCGGTCCACGAGCCCGCGAACGCCCCGGCGTCGGCCCCCGAGATCCGGATGAGCACCGACCGGTAGGTGCCGGAACTCTCGCCGGGCACCGCCTGAACCTGCTCGATGGTCAGACCTCGCCGGGTGCCGTCCGCCCGCAGGCGGTGCAGCAGCCGGGTCAACGCCCAGGCGCACTCCCGCGGTCCACGACCGGCCGACAGCAGCAGGAGCACGGTCACGACCGGCCCCGCCTGCCGCGGTGGCCCCGCCGGTCCGGCCGGTACGCCGACCCGGGGTCGGGCGTCTTGTAGGTGACCAGGGGGATCGTGCTGACCACCGGCGTGGCCAGTCGGTGCTGCACCAGGTCGGCGATCACCTGCTCGACGCGCTTGTACGCGGTGGGCGCCTCTTCGAAGAGCAACTGCCGGTCGCCGCAGACCACAAGCGAACCCACCGGGGTACGGCGCAGCTCCTCTACCGTGTGCTTGGCCCGGCCCCGACGCAGGGCGTCGCGCGCGACATCTTGCGACCGGCGCCGTGCGCCACCGAGTGGTTCGCCTCCGGCCCCGCGTGGGCGGCCACCAGGTAGGACGCCGTGCCTCGGGTGCCGGCGACGAGGACATCGCGGCCGTCACCCGGCGCCGCGCCCTTGCGGTGCAGGTAGCCCCCGTCGCGGACCTCGACCAGGTTGTGGCACTGGTCGACGATCGGGTCGGTGGGCGCGGTCCCCAACGCGTACGCGACCCGGGCGGCCAGCACCCGGCGGTTGAGCGATCCCCAGCGCACGGCGTCGTCGTGCATCGCCAGGTACGCGGCGGGGTCGGGAGCCGGCCCGGCGCCGTGCACCTCGGTGTGTGCCCGCAAGATCCGTTCGCCCAGGCCACGAGAGCCGCTGTGCACGATGAGCAGCAGATCGCCCGCGGTGAGCCCCAGTCGACTCGCGTGACCCGGGTCGAGGATGGTGTCGACGCGGGCCAGCTCCACGAAGTGGTTGCCCCGGCCGACCGTGCCGAGACCGTCCAGGTGGCCGGCCGGCACCGCGCCCTCCACCAGGGCCCAGGCGGGGTCGTCGGCGTCCCGCACCGGGTCGAGCGCCTGGTCGAGGTCGGGGAACCGGGTGGCGAGCCGCTCCGGTACGGCACGCTTGAGCCTGATCGGGAACACGGCGATGCCGCAGCCGATGTCGGACCCGACCAGGAACGGGTACAGCACGGCCGACGCCATGGCGGCGCCGATGGGCGCGCCCTTGCCGGGGTGCAGGTCCGGCATCGCGGCGACGTGCCGCATGCCGTCCAGGGCGGCGACCTGCCGGCACTGCGTGAGCGCCGCGGACTCGATCCAGCTCGCGGCAGAGGCGAACACCGTGACGGTGGCCGGGGTGGACGGGGGCAGGGACTCCCGAGGGAGGTGCTGCTGGGACAAGACTGCTCACTTCTCGAGCGGGACGTGGGAACGGACGGCGTCACGGCCCCCGGGAGGCGTCACCGGTGGCGCGGAAGCAGCGGAAGGTGCCCGTCAGTACGTCATGGGCGTCACTCTCGCGGAGTACGCCAGGCACGACAAGCGATTTTCCTTCGCGACATACGCTGCCGCGATGAGTAGGTGTCAGGCCGGTCTGGTCGCGCGTCCGTGCGCGCAGGGTGCGGAGGGGCTGTTGCTGGTGGCCGGGAAACGGAACCGGCGCAGCTGCTCGATCTGGAAGCCGGCCGCCCGGATGGCGCCCACGGTGTCCCGGCTGGTGTGGCAGCCGGCGAACAGCTTCGGCCACAGCGTCGCGTCGACGAGTCGTTGGGCACGGTGCAGACGGCTGGCTTCCGCCGCGGCGACGTGCTCGAAGAACCGCAACTCGCCGCCGGGCCGTAGCACCCGGCTGACCTCGGCCAGCGCGCCGGCCTGGTCGGGCACGGTGCACAGCACCAACGCCAGCACCGCCGCGTCGAACTCGCCGGTTCCGGCCGGCAGCGCCTCGGCCAGGCCGTCGACGACGGTGACCGAAACCGGCGCGGACCGGGCGGCGCGCTCGGCGGCGGCACGGAGCCGTCGTTCCGGTTCGACCGCGACGACCTCGCGCACCTCCGGCGGATAGTGCGAGAACATCCGCCCGTTGCCGGCACCGATCTCGATCACCCGGCCGGAGAGGCCGGCGACCAGGTCGCCTCGGAACGCCGCCGTGCCGGCCCGGTCCATGGCGACGCTGAGCCGTTCGTAGACCCGGGCGAACACCGGGTGGGACACCGCGGCCACGTCGACCTCCAAACAGGTGGGTGCGCTCCGTCGAACTGTTTCGTAGCGATTGTCCTGCACCGGCGCTCGGTTTCCGTCTTACTGGTGGCGAACACGATTCGGCCCGGCAGACAGGACGTGGTACGACCATGAAGATCGTCGTGATCGGGGGCAGCGGCCTCATCGGTACCAAGCTCGTGGGCATCCTCGGTGCCCAGGGCCACCAGGCGGTGCCGGCATCGCCGAAGACCGGCGTCAACACGCTGACCGGCGAGGGGGTGGCCGACGCGCTCACCGGCGCCCAGGTCGTGGTGGACGTGTCGAACTCGCCGTCGTTCGAGGACGCCGCGGTGCTGGAGTTCTTCCAGACGTCCACCCGGACGCTCCTCGCCGGCGCGTTGGACGCCGGGGTGGGCCACTACGTGGCGCTCTCCATCGTGGGGTCTGACCGGATCCGGGACAGCGGGTACATGCGGGCCAAGGCCGCCCAGGAACAGCTCATCGTCGAGTCCGAGATCCCGTACTCGGTGGTACACGCCACCCAGTTCTTCGAGTTCCTCCAGGGCATCATCGACGCCGGTACGGACGGCGACACCGTGCACCTCGCGCCGGTGCTCATCCAGCCGATGGCCGGGGACGACGTCGCGGCGGCGGTGGCCGAGGTCGCGGTGGGTACGCCGGTGAACGGCGTGGTCGAGATCGCCGGCCCGGAGCAGTTCCGCCTCGACGAACTGGGCCGATCCGTCCTCGCCGGGCAGCACGACCCGCGCCCGGTGGTGGCCGACCCCGACGCCCGGTACTTCGGCGCCAAGCTGGGCGAACGTTCGCTCGTTCCGGCCGACGGCGCCCGCCTCGCCGCGACCAACCTCGACGACTGGCGGACGCGGGCGAAGCGCGGGGCGTGAGCCGGCGCGCTACGTCGGCGGCGCGGGCGGGTCGGGTCGCCGGTCGAGGCACCGCGCCAACTCCCGCACGGCCTCGGTGAACGGCTCGTCGGACTCGCCCGGCCAGTGCCCGTGGATGGGCGGGGCGACGCTGTCGCCGGGAGGGGCCACCAGGTCGTGCGGATCGCGTTGGCGGCGGTCCACCCTGGCGGCCGGGTCGTCGGTGGTGACCGGCGCGGGTTGCGGTCGGGGGGAGAAGATCCAGCCGCCGATGGGGTCGGTGTCGCGCCACAGGTTGACCCAGCGCCAACCCACCCGGCGGCCGATCTCGCGCAGTGCCGCGTCGTTGACGAAGGCGGGAAAGAGCCGGGCGTAGAGGCGCCGCAGCGGTGATCCGTGGGTGAGCAGGGCGACCCGGTTGCCGACCCGTGGCGGCAACTGGAGCACCGTGGCGGCGAGCAGAACCGAGCCGTGGCTGTGTCCGGTGAGCAGCACCGCGTTGCCGCGCTCGACGAGATAGGTGATGCGGCGGGCCAGCTCCGGCACGGCCCGCTCCGAGTAGCAGGGCGGTGCGAACGGGTGTGCGGCGCGGGGCCAGAAGGTGCCGAGATCCCAGAGCACGCCGACGTGCCGGCGGAACGGCACGGTCCGGTAGGCGAAGACGCCCCCGAGGATCAGGCCGAGGATGATCGCCGCGATCACCCAGCTACCGAAGGCGATGCCGAAGGTGATCGCGTCCGCCGGCAGTCTGGCGTTCCGCTCGATGACGTCGCCGGGAAACTGCCCGAGCAGGGCGAGGGTGGTGGTGGCGGTGCCGAGCCCGGCGAGGCACCCGTAGACCACGGCCAGCGGCACTGTCTTCTCGGTGAAGCGGGCCTGGGCTATCGCGTCTCGGACCTGCCGTAACCGGGGCCCGGCCTCGGCCGGTGGGTCCGGGTAGTCACGCCCGACGATCGCCGCGGCGGCCCGACGCCGACCGGGGCGGGTGATCAGGATGACGAGACCGGCGACGATCGCGGTGACCAGCAACGCCCGGAAGAAGCCGTAGATCGCCCAGGTGTAGGCCCGGGGCGGACCTTCGGCGATGCCCTCCCCGGTCGACACGTCGCGATCCAGGAAGTCCGCCACCCGGTAGACCAACTCTGCGGAGTACGCCACCGCCAGGCTGATCCCGGTGGCCGCGACCACGAGTCCACCCAGCCCGAACAGCGGGGTGGAGCCGCGCTGCCGGCCCCGCCGCCAGAGCAGCACCACGCCCAGCGCGACCAGCAGCGTCGTCTGGGCGACGAACAACCCGGCCAGGGTGGTGTCGTAGCCGGGCAGCTCAGGCTCCTTCTGCCACGGCCGCGCGCTGGTCAGCACGTGCGCCACGACGACGACGGTCAGGACGATGGCGGCCGTCCGGAGCGCACGGGTGACCGCGTCGAGGCGCTCGTTGCCGGCGGACCTGTCGATCAGCGGCGGCGTGCAGAGCAGCCCGACACAGACAGTCAGGATCACGCCGGTGGTCACCGTCAGCGCGATCGTGGCCGCCGAGCCACCGCTGGCGGCACGCGCCACCAGCAGGGTGAGGTCCAGCGTCGCGAACGCCGCCGCGACGTGGATGGCGCGCATCCGACCCACCAGCGGCTCGGCGTCCCACTGACCGACAGTGCCGAGTCGAGACGCGGAGACTGTCTGATCGGGCGCCCGGAACGCCTCGAAGGTCCGGCCGGGGCGGTTGCTGATCCGCCAGATCAGGCCGATCGCGGCGGCCGGGACCAGCGCGAGCACCGTCAGCCGCGCGCCGACCGGTCGCCCACCCAGCCAGGACAACCAGCTCCGCCCGGCCAGGCAGTCGGCCGAGGCCAGGCACTTCCAGCCCACCAGGTCCAGCGCGACGCCGGCGATGGCGAGCACGTACAGCACGGTGAGCGTGAGCCCCAGCAGCCGGCACAGGGACTTGACCACCGCCTCGACGCCGGGGTTCGCCGGGCGCATCCAGATCGCGACGTTGACCAGCATGAAGGGCAGCAGGAAGACCACCGCCAGGGTGCGGGCCACCGTCCCGGAGGGCAGATCACCCCAGCGGTACGCCTCCAGCGTCACGCCGGGCACGCCCCCGGTGTCCGCGCACCGGGGGCGTGGCCGGTAGAAGCCGCCACTGCTGTCGCCCGCGACCTGCCCGGACTCATGCAGGTCCAGCATCTGTGCGGCGCTCGCGCCCGAGACCCCGTGCACCCGTAGCTCCACGACGTTCTCGGAGCTGTCCGGCCCCTTCAACCCCGCTGATCCATCCGACGTCCCCCCGAGGCGTCTCGCCGCACCCCGGGTCACGAGACCCGCCAGCAGGTGGCGGGCCGCCCTTGCGATGACGGCAGAGCGGGGTCTACCCGAACCGGACGGCCTCAATCGCGAACCCGCGCCGGGAGGACGCCGGCCCCGCGTCGGGCGCGGCGGGCGCCGGCTGTCGACGGGTCAGGACGCGACGACGTCCAGGGCCGCGGCCGTGCGGACCGACGCCTCCGGGCTCCAGAGGTACGTCCGAAGGCGAGCTGTCCGTTCACGAACGTCGGGACGAACCGCCACCGCACCGACAGCGGACCGTCCAGCAGGAACCGCCGGATCGCGGCCTGTGACGATCTTGTAGAGCCGGACGCGTAGCGCGCCTCGATCCTCGTACCGGTGTCGGTTCTGCCAGGCGCGCGTGAAGGTCGCGGTACTCGTCGATCAGCCGAGCAAGCGTCACGGTGGTGCGGCCTACCGCCGGCACGGCGGACGTCTGCCCGTCGTGCGATCGGGCTGGCGGTCGCAAGGACTGTTCCGGTCGTGGCCGGGTAGGTGCCGCCATGGTCGCTGCCGGTCGGCGCGGAGCGGACGCGGGCGCTCCGGCCGTCGTCCGACTCTGGGGTCGCCTGGTGGCGACGCTGCGCGATCGGTTCCGTCGGGTGCGGACCATCGGCGGCCTCGCCGTGCAGGCCGGGCTGGCCGCGGCGCTGTCCTGGTTCGTGGCGCACGAGCTGTTGCACGTGTCGCAGCCGGTCTTCGCGCCGATCTCGGCAGTCTCGACGCTGGCCGCCTCTGTCGGTCAGCGGCTGCGCCGCACCGTGGAGCTGATCATCGGTGTCACCGTCGGGGTGCTGATCGGTGATCTGCTGCTCGTGGTGATCGGCACCGGGTGGTGGCAACTCGCTCTGATCGTGGTGCTGGCGATCGTTGTCGCGCTGTTCCTCGCGGGCAGCGCGGCGGTGGTGATCCAGGCCGGGGCGACCGCGGTGCTGATCTCCACGCTCAGTCCGTCCATCCGCGATCTGGAGATCCCCCGCTTCGTGGACGCGCTTGTCGGGGGAGGGATGGCGCTGCTGGTCACCGCCGTGCTGCTGCCGCTGAACCCGCTGCGGGTGCTCAACCGGGCGGCACGACCGGTGTTGGAACTGCTCGTCACCCAGCTCGATGCCACTGCCGAGGCGCTCCGCGCGCGCGACGCCGCGCGGGCCCGTACCGCCCGGGGCGAGCTGCGGCAGAGCGCGGGCCCGTTGAAGGCCTTCGTGGAGGCGACCCAGGGAGCTCGGGAGGCCAGCACCCTGTCGCCGGTGTACTGGCACCAGCGGCACGGGCCGGTGGGCCGCTACGCGCAGGCCGCGGAGCCGATCGACCGGGCGATGCGCAACAGCGGAACGCTGATCCGGCGGGCGGTGACGCTGATCGAGGACGGGGAGCCGGTTCCGGAGTCGCTGCCGGGGGCGGTGGGCGATCTCGCCGAGGCCGTCCGATCGCTCAAGCGGCAGTTCGCCGCCGCCGATGAACCGCACCGGCCCGGGAGCAGGCGCTACGGGCGGTCCGGACGGCGGGCCACGCCTACCGGGCGGGGGTCGGCTTCTCGGGGGCGGTGGTGGTGGCACAGGTCCGGACCACGGTCAGCGACCTCCTGGTGGCCAGTGGGTTGACCCAGGAGGAGGCGAATCGCCTGGTCCGGAGGGCTTTCGGGGACCTTTGAGGGACTGCCGAACCGCTGCCGAGCCAGCCGGTGGCACCTTTGTGAGCCAAAGACTGTTGCAGTCTGAGCCAAAGTGGTGCCATCATGGTGCCATGGAGCTGAGGTCATACGTCGAGAACCTGCGAGACGAGTTCGCCGTGGCCGCCGAGGGCGTGGACCCGGAGGGTCGGGCACTGGCCGAACGACTCTTCACCCAGTTGGAGGCGGCCACCCGTCTCACGCTGCTGGAGGCACTGTCCGACGCCGCCGACGAGATCACCCGGGACCTCGCCCCGGGGTCGGTGCACGTTCGGTTGCGCGGGCGCGAACCCGACTTCGTGGTGACGCCGGCCAGCCCACCGGTCGAGGCGGTGCACGACGTCACCGGCCCACCCCCGCTGTCGGCGCCACTGCCCGCGCCCGAGGGTGACGACGGCGGCACCTCGCGGATCAACCTGCGCCTTCCCGACCATCTGAAAGCCAGCGTCGAGGAGGCCGCCGGCCGGGCCGGGCTGTCGGTCAACGCCTGGCTGGTGCGCGCCGTGGCCGGCGCCGTCGCCGGCGGCGAGACGGAGCGTCGTCCGCCCCGTCGGCCGGAACCGCGCTCCGGCCAGCACTTCACCGGCTGGGCGCGCTGACCCCCTCCCGGTTGACCCTTCCACCGCGCCGCTGACCAGCGGCGATCGTCGCCGACCACCTTTCGGGAGAGCACCATGCCTGTTTTCGACACACCAGAACCGATTTCCGCCCGGATCGAGATGCCGGTCGGGGACGTCTGGATCGCCGCCAGCGACCGCACCGACACGGTGGTGACGGTGCGTCCACGCGACCCGTCCAGCAAGGCCGACCTGAGCGCCGCCGAACAGACCACCGTCGAGTTCACCGCCGGGCAACTGGTGATCAGGGTGCCGAAGAGTTGGCGCCGCTACGGGTTCGGCGCCGGGCCGTCGGTCGACGTCCTGGTCGAGCTGCCGACCGGGTCGCGGCTGCACGCCGAGTCGTCGTGGGCGGCATTCCGCGGCGAGGGTCGACTCGGCGAGTGTCGGATCAAGACCGGCGGTAACGTCCGGCTCGACGAGACCGGGCCGCTGGAGATCGATTCCAGCCACGGCGAGGTCGCGGTCGAGCGCGTCCTGGGCGCCGCGCGGGTGAAGGCGTCGTCCGGCAAGGTGCGCCTCGGCGTGGTCGACGGCACGGCCGAGATAAAGAACTCCTCCGGTGACTGCTGGATCGGCAGCACCGGCGGCGACGCCCGGATCAACACCGCGTACGGCGACGTCACAGTGGACGCGTCGATGGCCTCGGTGACCGCCCGCACCGCGTACGGCAACCTCCGGCTGGGCGAGATCGTGCGCGGGGCGATCGAGTTGCAGACCTCCTACGGCGCGATCGAGGTCGGCATCCGTCGCGGCACGGCGGCCTGGCTCGACGTGAGTTCCAAACACGGTCGGGTGCACAACGCGCTCGAGTCCACCGACAGCCCGGCGCAGACCGACGAGACGGTCGAGGTCCGGGCGAACACCTCCTACGGCGACATCACCATCCGCCGGGCCTGACCCGACACCACCGAGACCACTGATGAGGAGACCATGACCAGCTCCACGAAGCCCGCGATCGTCGCCACCGACCTACGGAAGTCCTACGGCGACAAGGTCGTGCTGGACGGCATCGACCTGATGATCACCGAGGGCACGATCTTCGCGTTGCTCGGGCCCAACGGCGCCGGCAAGACCACCACAGTGCAGATCCTCTCCACCCTGGTGAACGCCGACGGCGGCACCGCCCGGGTCTTCGGCCACGACCTGACCCGGGAGCCCGACGCGGTACGCGAGCTGATCGGCGTCACCGGCCAGTTCTCCGCCGTCGACAATCTGCTCACCGGGCGGGAGAACCTCAACCTGATGGCCGATCTCTGTCACCTGGACCGGGCGGCCGGGCGGCGACGGATCACCGACCTGCTCGACCAGTTCGACCTGGTTGAGGCGGCGGGCAAGCCGGTGTCGACGTACTCCGGCGGCATGCGGCGGCGGCTCGACCTCGCGATGACCCTGGTCGGCGAGCCCCGCGTCATCTTCCTCGACGAGCCGACCACCGGCCTCGACCCGCGCAGCCGCCGAGCCATGTGGCAGATCATCCGCGCGCTCGTGGCCGAGGGCGTCACCATCCTGCTCACCACGCAGTATCTGGAGGAGGCCGACCAGCTCGCCGACCGGGTCGCCTTCCTCGACCACGGCCGACTGATCGCCGAGGGCACGCCGCGCGAACTCAAGCGGCTCATTCCGGGCGGCCACGTGGTGTTGCACTTCGCCGACCAGGAGGGGCTCGACACGGCGGCCCGCACGTTCGTGACCGCCACCCGTGACGAGGCGGCGCTCACCCTCCAGGTGCCGAGCGACGGCGGGGTCGGGTCACTGCGTGCCCTGCTCGACCAGCTGGACCGCGGCTCGATCAGCGTGGCCGGGCTCTCCGTGCACACCCCCGATCTCGACGACGTCTTCCTCGCCCTCACCGGCCAACCCGACATCCGGGCCGGCCGACCCGACCACGAAAGGTCTGCCGCGCGATGAGCACCCTCTCCCTCGCCGCCCGCGACTCGGGCACGATGCTGCGGCGCAACCTCCTGCACATGCGGCGCTACCCGTCGATGACCCTGCTGCTCATCGGCATCCCGGTCATCCTCCTGCTGCTCTTCGTGTACGTCTTCGGTGGCACGCTCGGCGCCGGCCTCGGGCCGTCCGGCGACCGCTCCGACTACGCCAACTACGTCACGCCCGGCATCCTGCTCATCACGGTGGTCAGCGCGGCGCAGGGCACCGCCATCTCGGTCGCGATGGACATGACCGAGGGCATCATCGCCCGGTTCCGGACGATGGCGATCTTTCGACCGTCGGTGCTGACCGGCCACGTACTGGGCAGCCTGATCCAGACCATGCTCGGCCTCGCGGCCGTCACCGGGGTGGCGCTGCTCATCGGCTTCCGGCCCACGGCCGGCCCGGTCGAGTGGCTCGCCGTGATCGGCGTCCTCGCCATGATCACCTTTGCGCTGACCTGGCTCTCCGTCGCTCTCGGTTTGGTGAGCGACAGTGTCGAGACGGCCAGCAACCTGCCCATGCCGCTGATCCTCCTGCCGTTTTTGGGCAGCGGCTTCGTCCCCACCGACTCCATGCCGACGCCGGTGCGCTGGTTCGCCGACTACCAGCCCTTCACGCCGGTCATGGAGACCCTTCGTGGCCTGCTGCTCGGCTCCGGCATCGGCGCGGACGGCATCATCGCGGTTGGCTGGTGCCTCGTCATCAGCGTGCTCTCCTTCCTCTGGGCCAAGAATCTCTACAACCGCAACCGCGCGGCCTGACCCGAGCGGCGTCCGACATCTCGGGTACGCCAACAACCGACAACCCGGCCCGGTGGGCCGGGTCGTCGGCGTTGTCCACCGACGAGATCGACTGGACCTCCGTGCGGTCGGGGCATTCGGTACGACGACGACGGCACCCCGACCGCACCGAAGCCGAGTTGATCAGGGGGCGGCTCGAGACGTCGAATGTTATCGATAACACGCGCTGCGGAGTCGGCAGTGCCCGATGGGCGGTGTCTCTGGTGGCGCTCGGTCATGAGCATGCGGCGCTGGAGGGTCGTTCCGTGGCGATAAGCCGGAGCGCACTGAGGCCCGATGATGTTATCGCTGACATCGCGACCGGTCCGGTGGCTGGTCGCGATCGGACGGTTGTCGCACGGTCTCGCCGGGCGCTGCTTCCTGTCACCCGCCTGCCGACGGTGTCGGTCGGGTCGGCGGGCCGCGGTAGGCCACTCCGGGCGGCCGTGTCCGGACCTGGCGCAGAATTCGTGTCTTTTGCCCCTATCCGACCTGAAATCGCCCAAGTCGGTATCCGCTTCTGCGTTCCGTTACGGAGCTGTTGCGGGTGGATGTCTTGACGAGTCTGGATGTGAGCGTTAACACTATCCCCGTTAACGGTGGAGGTGAACATGAACCGTGTGGACGGAGCTGACGACCGCTACGTCGTCGGTGTCGACTTCGGCACCCTGTCCGGGCGAGCTCTGGTGGTCCGTGTCGGTGATGGTGCCGAGTTGGGGACCGCGGTGCACGAGTACGGCGACGGCGTGATCAGCACGGCGCTTCCGGGAGGTCGATCGCTACCCCCGGACTGGGCCCTGCAGAATCCGGACGACTACCGCGACGTCCTGCGGTACGCCGTGCCGGCGGCGGTGTCCGCCGCCGGAGTGGACCCGGCGGCGGTGGTCGGCATCGGCATCGACTTCACCGCCTGCACGGTGCTGCCGACCCTCGCCGACGGCACTCCGCTCTGCGAGACGCCCGAGCTGCGGGACCGGCCGCACGCCTGGGTCAAGCTGTGGAAGCACCACGCCGCGCAGCCGCACGCCGACCGGATCAACGCGCTGGCCCACGAGCGGGCGGAGCCGTGGATCGGCCGCTACGGCGGCAAGATCTCCGCCGAGTGGCAGTTCGCCAAGGGTCTACAGATCCTGGAGGAGGACCCGGAGGTCTACGACCGGGCCGAGCGCTTCATCGAGGCGGCCGACTGGATCGTCTGGCAGCTCTGCGGCGCCGAGACCCGCAACGTCTGCACTGCCGGCTACAAGGGCATCCTGCAGGACGGCCAGTACCCGTCCGAGGAGTTCCTGACCGCGCTCAACCCCGCCTTCGGTGACTTCGTGGCCAAGCTGGACGGTCCGTTGCTGCCGCTGGGTGACCGGGCCGGCGCGCTCACCGCCCAGGCCGCCGCGTGGACCGGTCTGCCGGAGGGGATCGCGGTGGCCGTCGGCAACGTCGACGCGCACGTCACCGCGGCGTCCGCCCAGGCCGTGGAGCCCGGCCGGCTGGTCGCCATCATGGGCACCTCCACCTGTCACGTGGTCAACGGTGCCCAGGTCGCCGAGGTGGCCGGCATGTGTGGTGTCGTGGACGGTGGCATCAGCCCCGGCGCGTGGGGTTACGAGGCCGGGCAGAGCGGTGTCGGCGACATCTTCGGGTGGTTCGTCGAACACGCCGCCCCGGCCGGTGTCGCCTCGCACGAACGCCTCACCGAGTTGGCCGCGAGCCAGCCCGTCGGCGCCCACGGCCTGATCGCTCTGGACTGGTGGAACGGCAACCGCTCGTTGCTGGTCAACCACGACCTGAGCGGCATGATCGTCGGGATGACCCTGGCCACCAGGCCGCAGGACATCTACCGGGCGCTGCTGGAGTCCACCGCGTACGGCACGCGGATGATCATCGAGGCGTTCGTCGACGCCGGAGTCGCGGTGAACGACCTGGTGATCGCCGGTGGCCTCACCAACAACGCGCTGCTGATGCAGATCTACGCCGACGTGACCAGGCGGCCGCTGAACATCATCGCCTCGGCGCAGGGGCCGGCGCTGGGCTCGGCGATTCACGCCGCCGTCGCCGCCGGCGCGTACCCGTCCATCCACGAGGCCTCGCAGGCGATGGGCCGGGTGCACGAGGCCGTCTACCGTCCGGACCCCGAGCGGGCCCGCGCCTACGACGCCCTGTACGCCGAGTACCGGACACTGCACGACCACTTCGGACGCGGCGGCAACGACGTCCTGCTCCGCCTGCGGGCGATCCGCAACGCGGCGGTGGTGACCGCCGCCAGCACACCCGAGACCGCATTGGAGGTGGTCGCGTGAGCACCGAGGTGACCCGACGGATCCGTGAGCTGCGCGAGACCGTCGCCCGCCTGCACGGCGAGCTGACCCGCAACAACCTGGTCGCGTGGACGTCCGGCAACGTCTCCGCGCGCGTTCCCGGCCAGGACCTGATGGTGATCAAGCCGAGCGGGGTGAGCTACGACGACCTCACCGCCGCCACGATGGTGGTGTGCGACCTCGACGGCGTCCTCGTCGAGGGAGACTTCGCGCCGTCCAGCGACACCGCCGCCCACGCGTACGTCTACCGGGCCATGCCCGAGGTCGGTGGGGTCGTGCACACGCACAGCTCGTACGCCACCGCCTGGGCGGCGTGCGGGGAGTCGATTCCCTGCCACCTGACCGCGCAGGCCGACGAGTTCGGCGGGGAGATCCCGATCGGCCCGTTCGCGCTGATCGGCGGCGACGACATCGGCAAGGGCATCGTCGCCACGCTCGCCGGGCACCGCTCACCGGCGGTGTTGATGCGTAACCACGGCGTGTTCACCATCGGCCGGAACGCCCGCGCGGCGGTCAAGGCGGCGGTCATGTGCGAGGACGTGGCCCGCACCGCGTACCTGGCCCGCACCCTCGGGCAGCCGGTGCCGATGGCACAGGCCGACATCGACTCCCTCCACGACCGCTATCAGAACGTCTACGGTCAACACCCAGTCGCACCGGCGGGTTCCTGACTCTTCCCCGATCATCGGGACCCGCCGGTCTGCACCACGACGCACCAGCACGCACCACCCGCGTACACCGCTCTGTCGCACCTCGGCGGTTGGCGCGGTTACCCACCACATCCAGCCAAGGAGATTCGATGGGAAAGATGCGAACGCAGTCCGTTCGGTGGCGCGCTGTCGCGGTCCTCGCCAGCGCGTTGCTGGTCGGGGGCGTGGCGGCCTGCGGCAACAGTGACACGGGCGGCGGCGGGTCCAAGGATGACGGCAAGATCACGATGGGCTTCTCCCAGGTCGGTGCGGAGAGCGGGTGGCGTACGGCGAACACCACCTCGATCAAGGAGTCCGCGGCCGCGGCGGGTATCGAGCTGAAGTTCGACGACGCCCAGCAGAAGCAGGAAAACCAGATCAAGGCGATCCGCAACTACATCCAGCAGAAGGTCGACGTGATCGCCTTCTCGCCGGTGGTGGAGTCCGGCTGGGACACCGTGCTCAAGGAGGCCAAGGACGCCAAGATCCCGGTCATCCTGACCGACCGTTCGGTGGACTCGGCCGACAAGTCGCTGTACAAGACGTTCCTCGGCTCGGACTTCGTCAAGGAGGGCCGCCTCGCGGGTGAGTGGCTGGTCGAGCAGAAGAAGACCGCCTCGGGCCCGGTGAACATCGTCGAGCTACAGGGCAACACCGGTGCGGCGCCGGCCAACGACCGGAAGAAGGGCTTCGGTGAGGCGATCGCCGCCAACCCGAACCTGAAGATCATCGCTTCCCAGCCGGGTGACTTCACCCGGGCGGGTGGCAAGCAGGTCATGGAGCAGTTCCTCAAGGCCAACCCGAAGATCGACGTGCTGTTCGCGCACAACGACGACATGGGTCTGGGCGCGCTCGAGGCGATCACCGCGGCCGGCAAGGTGCCCGGCAAGGACATCACCATCATCACCGTCGACGCGGTCAAGGACGGCATGCAGGCGCTCGCCGACGGGAAGTTCAACTTCATCGCGGAGTGCAGCCCGCTGCTCGGCCCGCAGCTGATGGACCTGGCCAAGAAGGTCCACGCGGGCGAGGAGGTGCCTGCTCGGATCGAGACCGAGGAGACCACCTTCACCCAGGAGCAGGCCAAGGAGGCCCTGCCCAACCGTAAGTACTGATCGACGACGGGGTCGCCGCGCTCGCGTGGCGACCCCGCCGCGTCATTTCCTTACCCACAACGGACCGGGCCTGGCCCGCGACCATCCCGCAACACCCCCGCCGAGCGACCCGCAGGGACGAGCGGCGGAGGTCGCGGGGGCGTCGCGGCCCTTCCGTGTCGACGACCCAGAAGAGGTCTGATGGGATGACGGATAGCCGTCCGGTCCTGACGATGACCGGGATCAGCAAGTCCTTCCCCGGGGTGCGCGCACTCCACGACGTCAACTTCCGGCTCTTTCCCGGCGAGGTGCACGCCCTGATGGGCGAGAACGGCGCCGGCAAGTCCACCCTCATCAAGGTGCTGACCGGCGTCTACGACACCGACGCGGGCACGATCACCCTCGCCGACGAGCCGGTGTCGTTCACCGGGCCGATGCAGGCGACCGCCGCCGGGGTGAGCACCGTTTTCCAGGAGGTCAACCTCTGCACCAACCTCTCGGTCGCGGAGAACATCTTCATCGGCCGTGAGCCCCGGCGTCTCGGCGCCGTCCGCTGGGCTGAGGTCCGCCGCCGCGCCCGGGCCCTGCTGGCCCGCCTCGACCTCGACCTCGACGTCAGCGCGCCGCTCGGCTCGTACTCGCTGGCGATCCAGCAGATGGTCGCCATCGCCCGCGCGATCGACATCCAGGCCCGGGTGCTGATCCTGGACGAGCCGACCTCCAGCCTCGACGCCGGTGAGGTGGCGCAGTTGTTCCGCATCATGCGGCAACTGCGCGACGAGGGCATCGCCATCCTGTTCGTGACCCACTTCCTCGACCAGGTCTACGAGATCGCTGACCGGATCACCGTGCTGCGCAACGGCGGGCTCGTCGGCGAGTACCTCACCGCCGAGCTGCCCCAGCTCTCCCTGGTGGAGAAGATGATCGGCAAGGAGCTCGACGTCCTGGAGGGCATCGAGGAGCACGCCCGTCGGGACCTGGCCGCGCTGGAGGAGGGCACCCCGCTGGTGGCGGTGTCGAACTTCTCCCGCGCGGGCGCTGTCGAGCCGTTCAGTCTCACCATCCACTCCGGCGAGGTGGTGGGCCTGGCCGGCCTGCTGGGCTCCGGGCGTACCGAGGTCGCGCGGTTGTTGTTCGGCGCCGATCGGACCGACGGTGGACAGGTCGCCATCGACGGCACGGCGAGCAGCCTGCGCACCCCCGCCCAGGCCATCGACCACGGTGTCGGCTTCTGTTCCGAGAACCGCCGCGCCGAGGGCATCGTCGCCGACCTGTCGGTGCGGGAGAACATGATCCTGGCCATGCAGGCGGCCCGCGGCTGGCTGCGGCCCATTCCGCGTCGTCGTCAGGACGAGCTGGTCGACAAGTACATCAAGGCGCTCAACATCCGGCCGGCGGACCCGGAGGCGCCGGTCCGGAACCTCTCCGGCGGCAACCAGCAGAAGGTGCTCCTGGCCCGCTGGCTGATCACCGAGCCGCGGCTGCTGATCCTGGACGAGCCGACCCGGGGCATCGACATCGGCGCGAAGACCGAGATCCAGAAGCTGGTGGCGCAGCTGTCCGACGGTGGCATGGCGGTGCTGTTCATCTCCGCCGAGCTGGAGGAGGTGCTGCGGCTCAGTCACAAGGTGGCGGTGATGCGGGACCGGCAGATGGTGGCGCAGCTCGCCAACGACGACAGCCTGGACGCCGACCGCATCATGCAGACCATCGCCAGCGGATCTCACCGGGAGGAGGCAGACCGATGAGCGACACCACGAGCCGCTACCGGACGATGATCGGTCACCGGCTGTTCTGGCCCGCCGCCGTGCTGTTCGTCATGCTCGCCGCGAACACCATCTATCGGCCCGGGTTCCTGTCCATCGAGCTCAAGGACGGGCACCTGTACGGCACGCCGATCGACATCCTGCGGCTGAGCGCGCCGCTGATCCTCGTAGCACTGGGCATGACCCTGGTCATCTCCACCGGCGGCATCGACCTCTCGGTCGGCTCGCTCTGCGCGATCAGCGCGCGATCGCCTGCATGTACATCAGCAAGCAGCCCGACCAGAACAGCCTCGGCGTGGTGCTGACCGCCCTCGCGATGGCGATGGGCGTCTCGCTGGTGCTCGGCGCCTGGAACGGGGTGCTGGTGGCAGTGATCGGTATCCAACCGATTATCGCCACCCTGATCCTGATGGTGGCCGGTCGGGGCCTCGCCCAGCTGGTCACCGAGGGTCAGATCATCACCATCAACTCCGAGCCGTACCGGGCGATCGGCCTGGGTCACGCGCTGACCCTGCCGCTGGCCATCTTCATCGCCCTCGCCGCGGCCCTGCTCGTCGCCGCGTTCACCAGGCGGACCGCGCTCGGCATGATCGTCGAGTCGGTGGGCGGTAACTCCGAGGCCAGCCGGTTGGCGGGCATTCGCTCCGGCCGGGTGGTGTTCCTCGTCTACGTGGTCAGCGCCGCGTGCGCCGCGGTGGCCGGCTTCATGATGACCGCGAACGTGTCCAGCGCCGACGGCAACGCGGCCGGTCTCTGGGTGGAGCTGGACGCGATCCTCGCGGTCGTCATCGGCGGCACGTCCCTCGCGGGCGGCCGGTTCTTCCTCAGTGGCACGATCATCGGTGCGCTGATCATCCAGACCCTGACCACCACGGTGTACGCCATGAACATCTCGCCGCAGACGTCGCTGCTGTTCAAGGCGGTCGTCGTCATCGCCGTCTGCCTCATCCAGGCGCCGGCCTTCCGGGCCCGGTTCCGCCGCCGCAGGCGCGGCACCCCGCCGCCCGTCGCCATCGCCGACAAGCCGAAGGAGCAGGTGCCGGCATGACCACTGGATCGCTCACCGCCCCTCGGACCCGGTTCCGACTGCCGAGGCGGCAGATACCGGTGCTGGCGACGCTCGCGCTGCTGCTGGTGATGTACGGCATCGGTGTGTCCCAGTACACGGCGTTCTCCAACGTGCAGGTCATCTTCAACGTCTTCATCGACAACGGCTTCCTGCTCGTGGTCGCGGTGGGCATGACCTTCGTGATCCTCACCGGCGGCATCGACCTGTCGGTGGGCTCGGTGGTCGCGATGACGGCGATGGTGTCGGCCGCGCTGCTGCAGAACGGCATGCCGGCGGCGCTGGTGCTGGTCATCGCCCTGCTCATCGGCCCCACGCTCGGCCTGCTGATGGGTTGCGCCATCCATTTCTTCGAGATCCAGCCGTTCATCGTGACGCTCGCCGGGATGTTCTTCGCCCGGGGCATGTGCACGTTCATCTCCGGCGCGTCGATCCCGATCACCGACGGGTTCTGGACCTCGATGTCGCAGGAGCGGATCGGCAACCCCGCCGGCAACTTCGTGTCGATCAGCGTGCTGATCGCCTTCGCCGTGGTCGCCGTCGCCGCGTACACGCTGGCCTACACCCGGCTGGGGCGCAACGTGTACGCCATCGGCGGCAACCCGCAGTCGGCGCTGCTGATGGGTCTGCCGGTGGGTCGCACCCGGATCGCCGTCTACACGATCAGTGGTCTGTGCTCGGCGATCGGCGGCATCCTGCTGTCCTTCTACACCCTCTCCGGCGCTCCGCTGATCGCGGTGGGGATGGAGCTGGACGTCATCGCCGCCGTCGTCATCGGTGGCACGGTGCTCACCGGAGGTGCCGGCTACGTCTTCGGCACGGTGCTCGGCGTCCTGGTCCTGGGCGTGATCCAGACCCTCATCACCTTCGACGGGAGCCTCAACTCCTGGTGGACCAAGATCGTGATTGGCGGCCTGCTCTTCGCGTTCATCCTTCTCCAGCGCCTCATCGGAATTCGTTACAAGTGACCGCCCCTCTCGCGGAAGGCAACCCCATGGCACCACACACCGCACCCGAGATCTGGTTCCTCACCGGCAGCCAAGGCATGTACGGCGAGGAGACGCTCCGCCAGGTGGCCGAGCAGTCCCGTCAGATCGCGGCCGCACTCGACGACTCACCGCAGATTCCCGCCCGAGTGGTCTGGAAGCCCGTCCTGACCAACAGCGGCGAGATCCTGCAGGTCTGCCGGGACGCCGCCGCCCAGGGCGCGATCGGGGTCATCGCCTGGATGCACACGTTCTCACCGGCGAAGATGTGGATCTCGGGTCTGGACGCGCTGCAGACGCCGCTGCTGCACCTGCACACCCAGGCCAACGTTCTGTTGCCCTGGAACGACATCGACATGGACTTCATGAACCTGAACCAGGCCGCCCACGGCGACCGCGAGTTCGGGTACATCCAGACCCGTCTTGGGGTGGCCCGCAAGACGGTGGCCGGCCACGTCAGCGACCCGCGGGTGGCCGCTCGGGTCGGGGCGTGGGCGCGTGCCGCGCTGGGCTGGTCGGCGATGCGGTCGCTGCGGCTGGCCCGCTTCGGTGACAACATGCGCGACGTCGCGGTGACCGAGGGCGACAAGGTCGAGGCGGAGCTGCGCTTCGGGGTCTCGGTCAACACCTACGGCGTCAACGACCTGGTCGAGGTGGTCGGCGAGGTCACCGACGCGCAGGTGGACGACCTGGTGAAGGAGTACGAGGACACCTACCGCATCGTCGGCGAGCTGCTCTCCGGGGGCGAGCGGCACGACTCGCTGCGCTACGCCGCACGCCTGGAGCTGGGCATGCGGGCGTTCCTGGACGCGGGCGGGTTCCGGGCGTTCACCACGAACTTCGAGGACCTCGGCGGGCTGCGTCAGCTGCCGGGCATCGCCGTCCAGCGGTTGATGGCCGACGGCTACGGCTTCGGTGGTGAGGGTGACTGGAAGACCTCAGTTTTGGTGCACACCCTCAAGTCGATGTCGGTGGGCGTGGACGGCGGCACGTCGTTCATGGAGGACTACACCTACGACCTCACCCCGGGTGAGGAACTGGTGCTCGGCGCCCACATGCTCGAGGTCTGCCCGACCATCGCGTCCGACGTGCCCAAGGTGGAGATCCACCCGCTGAGCATCGGTGGCCGGGAGGACCCGGTCCGGCTGGTGTTCGACGCCGCACCCGGCCCGGCTGTGGTGCTGGGGCTGGCCGACATGGGGGAGCGCTTCCGGCTCGTCGCCAACGAGATCGACGTGGTGTCCCCGCCGCAGCCGCTGCGCCGGCTGCCGGTGGCCCGGGCGGTCTGGCGGCCGCGACCCGACCTGCCGGTGTCGGCCGAGGCGTGGATCACCGCGGGCGCACCGCACCACACCGTGCTCTCCCAGGCGGTGGGCGTGGAGGAGCTGCACGACCTGGCCGAGATGAGCCGCACCGAACTCGTGGTCATCGACGCCGACACGGAGCCCCGCCGCTTCGCCGACGAGCTGCGGTGGAACCAGGCCTACCACCGGCTGGCTCGCGGCTTCTGACCCGCGCGGCCTGATCGCGCTCGACCCGGGTGGTCCATCCCTGCCTGCGGCGGGGTGGACCACCCGTTCGCGCGTGCTACCGGCGTGCCGCGCGGCGGCCGTGTTACGGCTTGACTAACAGCATGTTATCGCTCACAGTCTATAGCCAAGATGGTCGATGTCTCTGGCTGTCCGGCCACGCGCGCGTTCCACCTCTCTCGGTTGCGGCAGCTCAGCGTCGCGACTGTCGGGCTGGCGGTGTTAGCGATCACATGGTCGGACCTCGGTCAGCTCGGTGCCCCGCCCGGTGCCGCGGACGCCGACCCAGATCGCTCGGTTCGCGTCAGCAGAGGAGGATCATGCTTTCCATCGGTCGGGTTCCCCGGGGTGCGCCACGTCGGCGCGGGTGGCTGTCGAGACTTGCTGTCGCCGCGATGACACTGGTGGTCGGTGGCGCGGCCGCAGCCGTCGCCGCGGCGCCCGCGTCAGCGGCGACTGTCGACACCAGTGCCTGGTACGTGTTGGTGAACCGCAACAGCGGCAAGGCCCTGGACGTGTACAACCTGGCGACCAACGACGGTGCGCGGATCACGCAGTGGACCCGCAACAATGGCAACCAGCAGCAGTGGCAGTTCGTCGACTCCGGTGGTGGCTACTACCGGTTGAAGTCGCGGCTGTCCGGCAAGGTGTTGGACGTCTCGGGCTTCTCGACCGCCAACGGCGCCAGCATCGTGCAGTGGAGCGACACCAACGGCACCAACCAGCAGTTCCGGTTGGCCGACTCGGACAGCGGCTACGTCCGGCTGATCAACCGGAACAGCAACAAGGTGATGGAGGTGCAGGGCGCCTCGACCGCCGACGGCGGCAACATCGTGCAGTACGACGACTGGAGCGGCACCAACCAGCAGTGGCAGCTCGTCCGCGTCGACGGCGGCACCGACCCCACCACGCCGCCCCCGTCGAACGGCACCTTCTCGAACCCGGCAATCTGGCAGGACTTCGCGGACGTCGACATCATCCGGGTCGACAACGCCTACTACCTGTCGGCGTCCACCATGCACTACTCGCCGGGCGCGCCGGTGCTGCGCTCCTACGACCTGGTGAACTGGGAGTTCGCCGGGCACTCCGTACCGCGCCTGGACTTCGGGTCGAAGTACGACATGAACGGCGGCAACGCGTACGTCGACGGGATCTGGGCGTCGACGTTGAACTACCGGCCGAGCAACCGGACGTACTACTGGGCCGGGTGCATTGACTTCGCGCAGACCCACATCTACACCGCGTCCGCCGTCGACGGCGCGTGGAGCAAGCACACCACCATCCCGAACTGCTACTACGACGCCGGGATGCTGATCGACGACAACGACACCATGTACGTGGCGTACGGCAACGGCACCATCAGCGTGGCCCAGCTGTCCGCTGACGGGAAGTCCCAGGTCCGCGCCCAGCAGGTGTACCAGACGCCGTCGAGCATCGGGACGCTGGAGGGCGCCCGCTTCTACAAGCGCAACGGCGCCTACTACATCTGGCTCACCCGCCCGGCCAACGGCCAGTACGTGCTGAAGTCGACGAACGGTCCGTTCGGCCCGTACGAGCAGCGTCAGGTCCTGCTCAACCTGCCCGGCCCGATCTCCGGCGGCGGTGTGCCACACCAGGGCGGGCTGGTGCAGACCCAGAACGGCGACTGGTACTACATGTCCTTCGTCGACGCGTACCCCGGTGGTCGGATGCCGGCCCTGGCGCCGATCACCTGGACCGGCGACGGTTGGCCCGTGTTGCAGACGGTCAACGGCACGTGGGGCAGCTCGTACCCGAAGCCGAACCTGCCGGCGCCGCCCCGGGCGGTCAAGCCGCTCACCGGCACCGACACCTTCGCCGGCACCACGCTGGGCCCGCAGTGGGAGTGGAACCACAACCCGGACAACAGCAAGTGGTCGGTCAACAACGGGCTCAACCTGCAGACCGCCACCGTCACCGGGGATCTGTACAAGGCGCGCAACACCCTGACCCACCGCATCCAGGGGCCCACCTCGACCGCCACCATCGAGCTGGACTACTCCACCATGCGCGACGGTGACCGCACCGGTCTGGCGGTGCTGCGCAACTCGTCCGCCTGGATCGGAGTTCGGCGGGACAACGGGGCCACCCGTCTGGTCATGCAGAACGGTCTCACGATGGACGGCAGTTGGAACACCACGAGCACCGGCAGCGAGGTGGCGAGCACCGCCGTCTCCGGGGGCCGGATCTGGCTGCGCGCCAACGCCGACATCAGACCCGGATCCGGCCGACAGGCCCGCTTCTCGTACAGCACGGACGGGGTCAACTTCACCTCGTTCGGCAACGCCCTGACGCTGGCGAACAACTGGCAGTTCTTCATGGGCTACCGCTTCGCCATCTTCAACCACGCCACCCAGGCGCTCGGTGGCGCGGTCACCGTGCGGCGGTTCGATCTGACCACACCGTGACACCAGTCACACAACTGTCGAGTTGACCGGTGGCGTGGGCGGCGTACGCCTGCCGTCGCCGCGAGCCCGCACCACCGGCTGCCGTCCCCGCCGGCCTGCCCCCCGCTCTGTCCAGGAGCGGGGGGTGGGCCGGTGTCGGCCCGACCGGACCGGCACTCGGCGCGGGAACTGTGTTGCACGACTCCGGCGCATTGCCCGGTCCCGGCAGTGCCGTGCCCTATTCGGGGCTGTTGCTGGCGTAGACTGTCGGCGATCCAGCGCTGGTCACCTGGGATTCAGCACCGGCGTGGTGACTGAGCGAGGGGGATCGGGCCGGGCCGCTCCAGTCGACGTCGACCGGGCCGCGGGCCGGAGACGTAGCGGGGGGAGCGAAATGGCCGTCCACGGTCCCGCGATGACGGACGTCGCCCGTCTCGCCGGTGTCTCCCATCAAACCGTGTCGCGGGTGCTCAACGGGCACCCCAACGTCCGTGAGCAGACCCGGCTTCGGGTGCGGGCGGCGATCGCCGAACTCGGCTACCGCCCCAACGGCGCGGCACGCGCGCTGGTGACCGGCCGATCGCAGGTCATCGGGGTGGTGGCGCAGAACACGACGCTCTACGGTCCGGCGTCGCTGCTGGCGGCGCTGGAGCAGACCGCCGCGGAGGAGGGCTTCGCGGTCAGCGTCGGCAGCGTGCGGAACCTGGACCACCGCTCGATCTCGGCGGCGGTTGAGCGGCACCTGTCGCACCGGGTCGCCGGCATCGTGGTCATCGCGCCGGTCGAGTCGGCCGGTGAGGCGTTGGAACGCCTGCCGAAGGACGTCCCGCTGGTCACTGTCGACGGCGACCCGAGCCGGCCGGTGCCCCTGGTGACTGTCGACCAGGTGGCGGGTGCACGGGCGGCGACGCAGCATCTGCTCGACGCCGGCCACCGCACCGTCTGGCACGTCTCCGGGCCGTCCGACTGGTTCGACAGCGTCGGGCGGATCGACGGCTGGCGGCAGGCACTGCTGGCCGCCGGGCTGGAGCCGCCGCCACCGATGCCGGGGGACTGGTCCGCGGCCTCGGGTTACCGGTCCGGGCAGATGTTGGCGCGCATGCCCGAGGTCACCGCCGTCTTCACCGCCAACGACCACCTCGCGCTCGGTGTGCTGCGGGCGTTGCACGAGTTCGGTCGGCGGGTGCCGCACGACATCAGCGTGGTCGGCTTCGACGACGTGCCGGAGGCGGCATACTTCATCCCCCCGCTGACCACCGTCCGGCCGGACTTCGACGCGGTGGCGCGGGCGAGCCTGCAGATGCTGCTGACCCAGATCGAGTCGGGCACCGGCGGGGCGCTGCGGCAGACCGTCGCGCCGGCCCTCGTCGCCCGCGAGAGCGTCGGCCCACCGCGTCGCTGACGGTCGGTCACACCGGCGACGCCGCCGGGTGTGCGAGCTGCCCGCCGCTGTCATCAGTGCATGTCGATGCTCCGTTTCCTGACTGATAAGACGCGACTCGATGGCGCGCCGGGGGCGCGATATCGACGCGTGGTGATATGACGTCGGGAAGCTATTGAACCTCGTGAAATGTCGCCGTAACATGACTGACGTCTCTGTTAACGCTAACAAAAATTGGCGTCCAGCTATCAGCCTGCTGACCAGCGATCGTCATCACGGGCGGGCGCCACCAACAAGGAGGCTCGATGAACCGCATCACCCGAGGTCGTCGATGGGGGAGCGTGCTGGCGGCCGGACTGCTGCTGGCCGGCACCCTGGTCGGCCTCCGCGCCCCGGTCGCCCAGGCGTTGGAGAACGGCGTGGCCCGCACTCCCCCGATGGGCTGGAATTCGTGGAACTCGTTCGGCTGCAACATCAACGAGGCGCTGATCCGGCAGAGCGCGGACGCGATCGTCAGCAGCGGGATGCGCGACCTGGGTTACCAGTACGTCGTCGTCGACGACTGCTGGTTCAACCCGAACCGGGACAGCTCGGGCAACATTCAGGGAGACCCGACCCGGTTCCCCAGCGGAATGAAGGCGCTCGGCGACTACCTGCACGCCCGGGGCCTGAAGTTCGGTCTGTACCAGGTGCCGGTCGACAAGACCTGCGCGCAGTACTTCGGCTCCTACCCGGGCGCGACCGGTAGCCGCGGCCACGAGGCCCAGGACGCCCGGCAGTTCGCCGCCTGGGGCGTCGACTTCCTCAAGTACGACTGGTGCTCCCCGGAGGGCAGCATCACCGACCAGGTGACCACCTTCGCCAAGATGCGGGACGCGCTGGCCGCCACCGGTCGACCGATCGTCTACAGCATCAACTCGAACAGCATCCACGCCAAGACCGGCCCGCAGCGCAACTGGGGCGATGTGGCGAACATGTGGCGCACCACCGAGGACATCACGAACAAGTGGGACACCGGCCAGACCAACGGCTACCCGATGGGGATCCAGAACATCATCAACGTCACCGTTCCGCTGACGTCGTACGCGCGGCCGGGTGGGTTCAACGACCCGGACATGATGGAGATCGGCCGCGGCGGCATGAACGACACGGAGATGCGTAGCCACTTCGCGATGTGGGCGATCATGGCGTCGCCGCTGATCGCCGGCAACGACGTCCGCAACATGGACGCCGCGACGCAGACCATTCTCAAGAACTCCCGCCTGATCGCGATCAACCAGGACTCGCTCGGGTTGCAGGCGTCGCAGGTCTCGTTCGACGGCACCCGCCGGGTGCTGGCCAAGCGGCTCGCCAACGGTGACGTCGCCGTCGCCCTGTTCAACCAGGGCTCCTCGACCACGACGATCTCGACCACCGCCGCCGCCGTCGGCAAGTCCGGCTCGTCGTTCACCCTGGTGGAGTCGTGGACCGGGGCCACCAGCTCCAGCAGCGGGGCCATCAGCGCCAGCGTCCCGGCGCACGGCACTGTGGTGTACCGGGTCAGCGGTGGCGGCACCACGACCCCGCCGCCGACCACGTCGGGCGCCCTCGCCAGCGTCGCCTCCGGCCGTTGCCTGGACGTCCCGAACAGCAACACGACAAACGGCACCCAGCCGGTGATCTGGGACTGCAACGGCGCCGCCAACCAGAGCTGGACCGCCAACGGTCAGGCCCTGCAGGCCCTCGGCAAGTGCCTGGACGCGCCCACGAACGCGACGGCCGGGTCCAAGGTGCAGATCTGGGACTGCAACGGCGCCGCCAACCAGCAGTGGACCAGCAACGCCAACGGCACGATCAGCGGCGTGCAGTCCGGCCTCTGCCTGGACGTCAACAACAACGGCACGGCCAACGGCACCACGGTGATCCTCTGGACCTGCACCGGTGCGGCGAACCAGCGGTGGTCACGACGGTAGCTGCCCGGGCTCCGCGGCCGGCCAGGTCGCGGCAGTCCACCTGAATGCTGGTGCCCGCGGATGACCGCCGTCGTCCGCGGGCACCAGCCTGTCCGGCAACGCGACGATGACGCCGAGTCGTCACCTCCCGCCCTTCCGGCGGATCGATCACATGACTACGCTCGCCTGGATGCGCCGTTACGAGACCGTGACACCGGTATTACCGGCCAGGTGTTGACGCAATCTATGTGAGCGCTAACACTACCCGAAAGATGACAGTTGGCCCCGGCAGTCGGCGGGGGAGTCCAAGAGAGGAGAACCCCGTGGGCAGGAGATTCCTGGTTGCTCTCGGCAGCGCGGCACTGGCGTTGAGCCTGGCGGCGTGCAGTGGTGAGGGAGCGGGTAGCGGTGGCAACACCGACAGTGACAAGCCCGGCGACCTGACCATCGGCGTGTCGATGCCGACCCAGACGTCGGAGCGCTGGATCGCCGACGGTAACGCGGTGAAGTCGAAGCTGGAGGCGAAGGGCTACAAGGTCGACCTCCAGTACGCCGGCGACGACATCCCCACCCAGTCGCAGCAGGTCGACCAGATGATCACCCGGGGCGCGGACGTCCTGGTCGTCGCGGCGATCGACGGCACGGCGCTCAGCAGCCAGCTGCAGGCCGCCGCTGACGCGAAGATCCCGGTCATCGCGTACGACCGGTTGATCCGGGGCAGCAAGAACGTCGACTTCTACGTCAGCTTCGACAACTACAAGGTCGGCGTCGCCCAGGCCACCGGGCTGCTCGTCGGCCTCGGCCTGCAGAACAAGGACGGCTCGAAGGGTACGGCGAAGGGCCCGTTCAACATCGAGCTGTTCGCCGGCTCGCTCGACGACAACAACACCCAGTTCTTCTTCGGTGGCGCGATGGAGACCCTGAAGCCGTTCATCGACAACGGGACCCTGCGGGTCAAGTCCAAGCAGACCACCATCGAGCAGGTGGCCACCCTGCGCTGGCAGCAGGAGACCGCGCAGAAGCGCATGGAGGACCTGCTCACCTCCAGCTACAACGACGGCTCGAAGGTCGACGGCGTGCTCTCCCCGTACGACGGCATCTCCCGGGGCATCATCACCGCCCTGCAGAACGCCGGCTACGGCAGCGCCGCCAAGAAGCTCCCGGCGGTGACCGGCCAGGACGCGGAGATCGCGTCGATCAAGCTGATCAACGACGGGGTGCAGACCTGCACCGTCTTCAAGGACACCCGGCTGCTGGCCGAGCAGGCCGTGAACGCCGCCGAGGCGTTCCTGCAGAAGAAGCAGCCGCAGGCCAACGACACGCAGACGTACAACAACGGCGTCAAGGTCGTCCCGGCGTTCCTGCTGCCGATCGTCACTGTCTACAAGGACGACATCAAGACCGCGCTGATCGACTCCGGCTACTGGACGGCGGAAGAGGTCGCCGCCGGTCAGGCCAAGAAGTAAGCCAATCGTCGCCCGGCGGTCACCGCCGGGCCCGACGTCTGGGCGGACCGCGTCCAGACCTGACCGGAGGACAGTGACCATGGATGACACCATCCTCGAGATGCGTCGCATCACCAAGACCTTCCCCGGCGTGACCGCGCTGGAGGACGTCAGCCTCGCCGTGCGCCGCGGGGAGATCCACGCCATCTGCGGGGAGAACGGCGCCGGCAAGTCCACCCTGATGAAGGTGCTGTCCGGCGTCCACCCGTCCGGCTCGTACGACGGCGAGATCCTCTTCGACGGCAAGCCGATGCAGTTCCGTGGCATCCGGGACAGCGAGGCCAACGGCATCGTCATCATCCACCAGGAGCTCGCCCTGGTGCCGTACCTGTCGATCGCGGAGAACATCTTCCTCGGCAACGAGCGGCGCGGTCGCGGCGGCCTCATCGACTGGAACCTGGCCAACGCCGAGGCGGGAAAGCTGCTGGCGTCGGTCGGGCTGCACGAGAACCCCGTCACCCCGGTCATCCAGCTCGGCGTCGGCAAGCAGCAGCTGGTCGAGATCGCCAAGGCGCTGTCGAAGAAGGTGCGTCTGCTGATCCTGGACGAGCCGACCGCCGCGCTCAACGACGTCGACTCGGCTCACCTGCTCGACCTGTTGCGGGCACTCAAGGAGCAGGGCATCACCTGCATCATGATCTCGCACAAGCTCAACGAGATCACCGCCATCGCCGACTCGACCACCGTCATCCGGGACGGACGCTCGGTCGAGACCCTCGACATGAGGTCCAACGAGGTGACCCAGCAGCGGATCATCCGGGGCATGGTCGGACGCGACCTGGACAGCTTCTATCCCGACCGCGAGTCGTCGCCGGGCGAGGAGGTCCTGCGGATCGAGGACTGGACGGTACGACACCCGGTCCAGGAGCGGATGGTCGTCGAGGGCGTCAACCTGTCCGTGCGCGCCGGTGAGGTCGTCGGCATCGCGGGTCTGATGGGCGCCGGCCGGACCGAGCTGGCGATGAGTGTGTTCGGTCGGTCCTACGGGCGCGACATCCGAGGCCGGCTCTTCGTCAAGGGACGCGAGGTGCACGCGCGCACCGTCGCCGAGGCGATCGACAACGGCATCGCCTACGTCACCGAGGACCGCAAACGCTACGGCCTCAACCTCATCGACGACGTGCGGCGCAACGTGTCCGCCGCCGCGTTGGACCGGCTGTCCCGGCTCGGCTGGGTGAACGGCAACGAGGAGATCAAGGTCGCCGAGGCGAGCCGCCAGGAGATGAACATCCGGACGCCCAGCGTCATGGCGGTGGTCGGCAAGCTCTCCGGCGGCAACCAGCAGAAGGTCGTGCTGTCGAAGTGGCTGTTCACCGACCCGGACGTGCTGATCCTCGACGAACCCACCCGGGGCATCGACGTCGGCGCCAAGTACGAGATTTACACCATCATCAATCGGCTGGTGGCCGCCGGCAAGGCGGTGATCGTCATCTCCTCCGAGCTGCCGGAGCTGCTCGGGATGTGCGACCGCATCTACACCCTCGCCGCAGGCCGGATCACCGGTGAGATGCCGGTGGCCGAGGCGACTCAGGAGAGCCTCATGGAGCTGATGACCAAGGACAAGGAGCTCGTCGGATGACAAGCATCAAGACCTCTTCGACGGAGCGTCCGACGCCCTCGGACAGCACACCCGCCGCCGCCCTGCACAGCGGGACGAGTGACCTGCGGGCGCTGGTGTTGAACAACCTGCGGCAGAGCGGGATCTACGTCGCCCTGGTCGTCATCGTCGCGCTCTTCGCGGTCCTGACCGACGGGGTGTTGCTGAGCCCCGGCAACATCACCAACATCGTTCTCCAGTACTCGTACATCCTGGTGCTCGCGATCGGGATGGTCATCCTGATCATCGGTGGGCACATCGACCTGTCGGTCGGGTCGGTGGTCGCGTTGACCGGAGCGGTCTCCGCCGTCCTGGTGATCCAGCAGGGTCACCCGTGGTGGATCGGCGTGCTGGCGGCGCTGGTCGTGGGCGTCGCGGTCGGCGCGTGGCACGGCTTCTGGGTGGCGTACGCCGGCATCCCGGCCTTCATCGTGACCCTGGCCGGCATGCTGCTGTTCCGGGGACTCACCCTGCGGGTGCTCGACAACATCTCGCTGTCGCCGTTCCCGGCCGAGTACCAGAAGGTCGCGGCGGGCTTCCTCAACGGCCTGCTCGGTGGAAACGGGTTCGACGCCTTCACGTTGCTGATCGGCGCCATCGCCGTCGCCGGGTACGCGGTCAGTGGCTTCCGCACCCGGGTGGCGCGGATCCGCTACCAGCAGCCCGTCGAGTCCTTCCCGCTGTTCGTCGCCCGGGTCGTGCTGGTCGGCGCGGTCATCATGTACTTCGCCTGGCAGTTGGCGCACGCCCGAGGGCTGCCGATCGTGCTGATCATCCTGGCGTTCCTGGTGCTGGTCTACGGCCTGCTCACCCGGCGTACCGTCTTCGGTCGCCAGGTCTACGCGATCGGCGGCAACCTGTCGGCGGCGGCGCTGTCCGGGGTCAAGGTCCGCACCGTCAACTTCTGGATGTTCGTCAACATGGGCTTCCTGGCGGCGGTGGCCGGCGTCATCTACTCGTCGCGGTCCAACGGCGCCCAGCCCGCCGCCGGCAACATGTTCGAGTTGGACGCGATCGCCGCGGCCTTCATCGGCGGGGCGGCGGTCACCGGCGGCGTGGGCACCGTGGTGGGTGCGATGGTCGGTGGTCTGATCATGGCGGTGATGAGCAACGGCATGCAGCTGATGGGCATCGACCAGTCGACCCAGTCGGTGGTGAAGGGCCTCGTCCTGCTCGTCGCGGTCGCCTTCGACGTCTACAACAAGCGCCGGGCCGGCACGGCCCGCTGACGTCCCGGCAAGCCGCCAGTGTGCCCCTGCCCGTTCGACGGGCGGGGGCACACTGGCGTTCGGCGGTGGCCCCGCGCCGCAGGCTGGGTGCCACGCTCGACTCGGACCTCACCTCTCGCGGTGCTGTAGGGCTGCCCCACATGTGGGGCAGCTCTACAGGGAGCCGCACCGGAGCCAAGGGCTCGACGCCGCGGCGCGGTGGGAAGCACCCCGCGCCGCGGCGAAGGGGAATCCCGCTGCACCCCGCAGGGTGCAGCGGGATCGATCGGGCGGTCAGTGGCAGTTGCCGGTGCCGCTGTCGGTGTAGCTCTGCCCGGCGACCGGCACGAACTGCCAGTCGTAGCTGCCGGAGTGCAGGGTGAACTTCAGCACGCCCCAGGCCGAGCTGTTACGCGCTTCGCTGTTGGGCTGGATGGTGCCGAAGCCGTAGTGGCCCGCGCCGCCCATCCCGGCCACGAAGCTGCGCAGACCCCGGCTGGCGTCGGCTCCGCCGGACGGGTTCATCGGCGCGAACCGCTCGTACACGTGGTTGTGCCCCCACACCACCACGTCGGCGTTGTAGTCGTAGAGCGCCTGGTACAGCGGGCGGGTCGAGGTCGACGGCGCGTGGTTGGAGCTGGAGGTGAAGAGCGGGTGGTGCCAGTACGCGATCGTGCACGGCTTGCTGCTGGCGGCCAGGTCGGCGCGCAGCCACTGCTCCTGCGTCGAGCCGGCCGACATGCTGATGTTCGAGTTCAGCGACACGACGTGCCAGTTGCCGAGGTCGAACGAGTAGTAGCCGCGGCCGCTCGGGCCGGCGGACGTACCGAAGTAGTTGTAGTAGCCGGTCGCGCCCGACGTGTTGTAGTCGTGGTTGCCCGGCGACGGGCGGGTGCGGCTCTTGTGCCGACCCCAGGTGGGCTCGTAGTAGCTGTTGAACTGCGAGGCGGTGCCGCTGTCGTAGACGTTGTCGCCGGTGGTGAAGACCGTCCCCGGAATGGTGTCGAGCAGCGCCGCGGTGGCGCTGTCGCCGGAGCCGGAGTCGGCGATGTCGCCCGCGCCGACGAACACCGGGTCGCCCGACGGGGGCGGCGTGGTGGTGCCGGTGGTGACCACCAGTTGCGGGGCGTCGGCGCGCTCTCGCGGGTGTCGTAGTAGGCGCCGTCGCCGCTGGCCGAGGTGGCACCGAAGCTGTACGTGCCGTTGCCGGTGACGGCGGAGGTGACGTCGACCTCGTACCAGGTGTTGCCGCTGACCGCCCCGATCGTGCCGAGTGTGGCTCCGTCGATGGCCGGCTGGTTGTTCCAGGTGGTCCCGGTCTCCGACCACGTCGTGTTGGACATCCGGCGGAACGTGCCGCCGGCGTCGCTGCCGCTGTTGCCGCTGATCGTGCGCAGCCGCAGCTTGGCGCTGGTCACGGTGCCGCTGACGCCGCTCACGGTGAAGCGCAGGAACGCGCGGCGCGCCGGTGAGTTGTCGACCACGACCTGCGTCGCGGTGCCGTAGTTGGTGGCGGCGGTGTCGTTCTGCACGTAGGTGTCGGCGACGGGCGTGAACGTCACGCTCGCCGCCGACGCCGTGCCGGCGCCGGTCACGACGGCGGCGGTCGCGGCGAGGACCACCGTGGCCACCCCCAGCGTCACCGACGGACGAGGGAATCGAATGTCCATCCAGGACTCCTTCACATCGTGGGAAGAGCGCAAGGAATGTAGGAGAGTCGACGGTCCGGCGGGCCACGGTCATATGAACAGTACGCTCAGGCAGTGAAACATCTCGATGTTTGTCACCTGTTCACCTGACGCACGCCTGCCCGCCTCCGAGGTGCCCTTGTCGCCACCGCGCCCAGTCGCCACGATGGCTGACCGTCAGCTACCGACCCGAGGAGATGCGCGTGTACCTGTCGACCGTCTCCCGGCCGGTCGCCGAGCCACCCGGACCCGGGCCACGGCGTCGACGGCTCGCCCTGGTCAGCGGCAACGTCGTCGCGCTCGGCACGGTCAGTCTGATCACCGACGTCTCGGCCGAGATGGTGGCCGCGGTCCTGCCGCTCTACCTGGTCCTGGGACTGCACCTCAGCCCGGTGGCCTTCGGGGTGCTCGACGGCGTCCACACCGGCGCGACAGCACTGCTGCGCGTCGTCGGTGGTTTCGTCGCCGACCGGTTCCGGCGGCGCAAGCTGGTCGCCGGCGTCGGCTACACGCTCTCGGCGGTCGCGAAACTCGGCCTGCTGCTCGCCGGTCGGTCGGTGCCGGCGATCGGCGCCGTCATCGCCGTCGACCGGCTCGGCAAGGGTGTCCGCAGCGCACCGCGCGACGCGCTGATCACGCTCTCCACCCCACCCGAGGCGCTGGGTCGGGCGTTCGGGGTGCACCGGGCGATGGACAGCGTCGGGGCCTTCCTCGGGCCGCTCGCGGCGTTCGCGGTCCTGCTGGTCGTCGGGCAGTCCTACGACGCGGTCTTCGTCACCAGCTTCTGCGTCGCGGCCCTGGCCGTCGTGGTGCTCGTCCTCTTCGTCCGGGAACACGCGCCCGGCGAGCCGGCGGAGCGCCCCGACGAGCCGAAGGTCTCCGTCCGCGAGGCGCTCGGCCTGTTCCGCGCCGGACCCGCCCGCCGACTGGTGCTGGCCGCGGCGATGCTCGGGCTGGCCACCATCGGCGACGGCTTCGTCTACCTGCTGCTGCAACGCCGGGAAGACCTCGGCCTGCGCTGGTTTCCGCTGCTCGCCGTCGGGACCAGCCTCGCCTACCTGGTGCTCGCCGCCCCGCTCGGCGTGCTCGCCGACCGGATCGGCCGGCTGCCCGTGGTGATCGGCGGCTACACCGCCCTCGGTGCGACGTACCTGCTGCTGGCCGGCCCGGTCGAGGGCTGGCCGCTGATCGCCCTGACCCTGACGCTGTACGGCGCGTTCTACGCGGCCACCGACGGCGTGCTCATCGCGCTCGCCGGACCGGTGCTGCCGGCGCGGGTGCGGACCACCGGTATCGCGTTGGTGCAGACCGGGCAGGCGCTGGCGTACCTCGTCTCGTCCGTCCTGTTCGGTCTCGCCTGGCAGGCGTGGGGCCCGGAGAACGCGATCCGCGCGGCGGCCGTGGCCGTGGCCGGCGTCCTGGTCGGCACCCTGCTCCTGCTGGCCCACCCCACCCGACTCACCACCCGGAAGGCGCCCCGATGACCGCGATGTCGACCCGAGCGAAGCTCGCCGTGGTGGTCACCGCAACCGTGCTGCTGGGCAGCGCGGCGGCCGGCTACGTGGCCATGGCGGCCGAACCGGACCGGACGACGCCGCCGGTCGGCGGCGAGCAGGCGGTCACCCTGGCACCCGGCCCACGCCTGCTGGCGATCACCGATCGGCACCTCTCCACCGTCGCCACGACCGACCCCGCCGGCTCGCGCACCGTCTCCGGCCTGGAATGCCTGCGGGTGTACGCGGCCGCCGGCACCGGCGTCTGCCTGAAGCCGGAGACCGCCTGGTCGTACCAGGTCGTGGTGCTCGACGCCGCGCTGCGCGAGACCCGGGCGGTGAACGTGCCCGGTCTGCCGAACCGGGCCCGGGTCTCGGCCTCCGGGCGGATGGTCTCCTGGACGACGTTCGTCGGTGGCGACTCCTACACCTCCAGTGGCTTCTCCACCCGCACCGGGATCCTCGACACCACCACCGGCGCCACGGTGGCCTCGCTGGAGGAGTTCGCGATCACCCGGGACGGCCGCGGCTACCGCAACCCGGACGTCAACTACTGGGGCGTCACCTTCACCGCCGACGACAACCGCTTCTACGCGACCATGTCGACAGCTGGGAAGCGATACCTGGTCCAAGGTGATCTCGCCGCCCGTACGGTGCGGACGCTGAAGGAGAACGTGGAGTGCCCGTCGCTGTCGCCCGACGGCACCCGGATCGCGTTCAAGGAGGCGATCGACGCCGACCCGGCAAAGGGCTGGCGGCTGTCCGTCCTCGACCTGGCGACCATGCGCGTCACCGCGACGGCCGAGACCGCAAGCGTCGACGACCAGGCCGCCTGGCTGGACGGCGGCGCGCTGGCCTACACGCTGCGTAAGGACGACGGTCAGCCCGACGTCTGGAGTGTTCCGGCGGACGGATCCGGCGCACCGAAGCTGCTGATCCCCGGCGCCGAGTCGCCGTCCCCGCTCACCTGAGGCCCACGACGCCCGGCGGCCAGGACACCTGACCGCCTTGGTGCGGCCAACATCCCGTCATGTCGGATTCCGCGCCGCACCCATCGCCGTTCATCGACGTTCCCGAGGCTGTTGACCATGACAAGGCTCAGCCGTCGCATTTTCGTCCTCAGTGGACTACTGACCGCCGGCGTCGCGGTGACACCCCGCCAGGGTGCCCGCGCCGCGACGCCGTACCCCTTCAAACTCGGTGTGGCCTCCGGTGATCCGGCGCCCGACAGCGTGGTGCTCTGGACCCGGCTGGCACCGTCGCCGCTCAACGCCGACGGGCAGGGTGGCATGGCCGACGCCGACGTGACAGTCGAGTGGCAGGTGTCCACCACCGACCGGTTCACCTCGCTGGTCGCCTCCGGCTCGGTGGTGGCCCGGTACGCCGACGCGCACTCCGTGCACGCTATCGCGGGCGGGCTCGCCGCCGACTCGGACTACTACTACCGGTTCCGGGCCCAGGGCCAGATCTCCCCGGTCGGCCGGACCCGGACCGCCCCGGCGCCCAGTTCCTTCGGCCGTGACCTGGTGATGGCCTTCGCCTCCTGCGCACACTACGAAGCCGGCTACTACACCGCGTACCGGCGGATGGCCGAGGACAACCCGGGGCTGATCCTGCACCTCGGCGACTACATCTACGAGGGTGGTGTCGGCACCTCCAGCGTGCGGCAGCACGTCGGTGCCGAGATCGTCTCGCTGGCCGACTACCGCCGCCGGTACGCGCTCTACAAGTCCGACCCGGACCTGCAGGCGGCCCACGCGGCGGCGCCCTGGCTGGTGGTGCCGGACGACCACGAGGTGGAGAACAACTACGCCAACATGGTCCGCAACGACAGCAGCCCGACGCTTACCGCCGCCCAGTGGACCGCCCGGCGGACCGCCGCGTACCGCGCCTACTACGAGAACATGCCGCTTCGGCCGGCGTCGGCGGCGAGCGGCAACAGCATCCCGCTGTACCGGCGGGTCCGGTGGGGACAGCTCGCCACCTTCCACATGCTCGACACCCGGCAGTTCCGCGACGACCAGGCGTGCGGTGACGGCTGGAAGGTCTGCGCGGACGCCGATCTGCCCTCCCGGTCGCTGACCGGCGCGACCCAGGAGGCGTGGCTGCTCGACGGGCTGGCCCAGCGCTACGGCACCTGGGACATCCTCGGCCAGCAGGTCTTCTTCGCCCAGCAGTCGGACGCGAACGGGGCGATGAGCATGGACGCGTGGGACGGCTACCGGGCCTCCCGCAGCCGGATCCAGACCGGCTGGCAGCAGCGGGGGGTGCGCAACCCGTTGGTGCTCACCGGTGACGTGCACCGGTCGTGGGCCAACGACCTCAAGGCCGACTACGCCAACCCGTCCTCGGCCACCATCGGCACCGAGCTGGTCTGCACCTCGATCACCTCGACCGGCAACGGTAGCGGCAGCACCACGGTCCCGAACGCGGCGGCCAACCCGCACCTGAAGTTCTACTCGGACCGGCGCGGCTACGTCCGTACCACGATCAGCCGCAGCCAGGTCCGCGCGGACTTCCGCGCGGTGAACACGGTGACCGAGCACGGCGCGGCGGCCTCCACACTGCGCTCGTTCGTCATCCTCGACGGCCAGCCCGGCCTCCAGGCCGGTTAGGAGAGCGCCACCATGACCGCGATCACCGCACTACTCACCGCGTCCCTGCTGGTCCCGAACGTGGTGCCGGCACCCACCGCGATGACCGCCGAGGCGGTCACCTGGACCACCGCGAACAGCGTCGCCACCGGCGACCAGGACCTGCCCGCCATCGCCATGAACCGCAACGGTCAGGTCGCGGTGGTGTGGGAGGACGACCGGGACAGCACCGCACCGGAGGACGACACGCACAGCGAGGTCTACCTGCGGCTGTTCCGCGACGGCACCCCCGCGTACGAGCTGAAGCTCTCCACCGGCGGCACCAGCGGGGCCGCCTGGCGACACATCAGCCCGGACGTCGGGCTCGACGACCGGGGCAACGCCGTGGTCGTCTGGGCCGCCGACGGCGACGGCAACGGCGTCTACAACATCCAGTACCGGGTGGTCTCGCCCACCGGCGCGGTGCTCGGCTCGGGGCAGGCCAACGCCTCCGACGCCGGGCAGCAGATCTGGCCGAAGGTCGCCGTCGACCCGGACGGCGCACCCAGCAACGCCGCCGCCGTCGGCTTCAGCGTGGTCTGGGAGGACGTGCAGGGCACCGCTCCGGCCACCGTCAAGGCCGCCGGCTTCACCGCGGCGACCACCAAGGCGTACGAGGTGACGGCCTCGCAGACGACCGGTGCGCACCACCGCCCGGACGTGGCGGTGTCGGCCTCCGGTGAGGCGCTGGTGGTCTGGGACGAGGACGCCGACGCGAACGGCTCGTACAACATCGGGCTGACCCGGCTGGCCCGGGCCAACGGCGCGGTGGTGCTGTCCCGTCGGACGGCCAACGCGCAGAGCGGCGGGCAGCAGCAGCGCGCCTCGGTCGCGGCGAACTTCGCCGGGGACTTCACCGTCGGGTGGGAATCCGACCACACCGGCACCCGGGGCGTCTGGTCCCGATCGTTCACCGCGACCGGTACGGCCCGGCACGACGAGGTCCAGGTCTCCACCGGGACCGGTGCCGGCGTACCCAGCGTCGGCATCGACGACCAGGACAACGTCGTGGTGGGCTGGACGGTGTCGGGCACCAACCCGGACGTCTGGGCGCGCGGTCTGAACCCGGACGGCACGTCCGCCGGCCGGCTGGCGGCCCAGGCGCTGAGCCAGAGCACGACGGGTCGCCAGGAGCACTTCGCGCTCGCCGCGTCGCCCTGGGGTGAGGTGAGCGTCTGTTACACCGACGACAACGACGGAAACGCCTTCGACCAGGTGCTCCTCGGCCTGGGCACGACGAACTCGACCTGGCTCATGTCCGCCGACGAGCTGCGTCGGCTCAAGGCGCGGGGCACCCCGACCCACTGAGCTGACCGGGTCCGGTCAGCGGGCGTGGCCGGGCTCGCCGCTGGCGCTGGCCACCCCGTCGTCTCCGTCGAGGGACGAGGGGGTGGCCACGGCGCGCAGAGTGATCGACTGGTCGTCCTGGTCGACCTCGAACAACGTCCCGGCCGGGAAGGCCGCCGACGTCTCGGGTGGCAACTGGATCGTGCCGTCACCGGCCACCACCGCGAAGTCCCGTCCGTCACGCCCCTCGGCGCCGACCCGGCCGTCGCGGATGGTGACCGCTCGGCCCAGCCGGGCACCCACCTCGCCGTCATGGGTCACCACGACCACGGTGGTGCCCCGCCTCGCGTTGACGGTGTCCAGCGCCGCGAGCACCTCGTCGCGACCGGCCACGTCGAGCTGACTCGTCGGCTCGTCGACCAGGAGCAGGCCGGGCCCGGCGGCGAGCCCCTGCGCCAGAGCGGCCCGCTGGCGCTGCCCCGGGGTCAGGTCGCTCACCCGCCGCGCGCCGGCGCCGCCGAGACCGACCAGATCCAGGATCGCCTCCGGTGGGTCGAGCCGGCGTCCGGCGAGGCGTGCCGCGGGTCGCTGCGCCAACCAGATGTTGCGGGACAGCGACAGGTACGGCAGCAGGTTGCGTTCGGCGCCCTGGAGCACCGTGCCGACCGTGGCCCCGCGGAGGGCGGCCAGGCCCTTGGCGGAGAGTCGGGACAGCTCGTCGTCGCCCACGTAGACCCGCCCGGCGGAGGGTCGCATGAGCCCACCGAGGATCGCCACCAACGTGGACTTGCCGGAGCCGGACGGACCCACCAGCGCCAGCATCTCGCCGGCCGCGATGTTCAGGTCCACGCCGGAGAGAGCGACGACGTCGCCGGTGGCGGTGGGGTAGATGTGGATCAGCCGGTGGCAGGTGACGGCCACGCCCCCGGCCGGCTGTGCGGCGGTCTCCGCCGCGTCCTGCCGCGCGGCGGTCATCGACCGCTCCGGCGGCGCACCGAGGCGGCGACGATCCGGCCGAGCACGGCCGCCGTGAGGGCGAACAGAATGACGGCTGGCACCGCGAACAACAGCAGCCGGTCGACGTCCGGCCAGTCGGGTAACGGGACCGGTGAGCGGCCGTCACTGAACAGCCGCTGCCCGCCCCGGGTGAGGAGCCAGATCACCACTGTGACGAGTGCACCCGACCCCACCGCGAACACGACCGGCCACCCGTAACCGCCACGCACGGCGCGTGGTGGCAACCCCTGCCGACGGAGCGCCACCAGCATGGCCACCCGGGCACGGTGCTCGGCGGAAGCCGTCGCCACCATGCCGGCCGCCCCGATCAGCACCCCGGCCAGCGCGGCAAACACGTTGAAACGCAGCGCCAGAGCCGCTCCCTGCCGATCGAAATCCTCTCGTACCTGGGTGGCCGTCCGGTCACTCCGCACGACCAGACCCTCTGCGCGAAGCCGGTCGAGGACGTTTGCGGGAGCCGAACGCGCCAACCAGACCTCCTCGTTGCCGTTCTGGCTGGCGACGGCGAGTCGGTCCGCGTACTCCAGGTCGACGATGAGACCGGAGCCACCGAGCCGCGGCAGGCGGTCGACCAAGCCTCGGACGGACCCGTTGGTCGGTGTCCCGTCGACACCGTCGTACGGGTGAAGACCGCCGAGCCCCGTCCCCTTCGACCGGGTCAGGTAGCTGGGCAGCGGGAACGGCGCGTCGGCGACACTGACGCCGGCCGGCCTTGCCCGCCGGGCTTCCGGGAGCTCGAGGACCAGCGCCGCTTTCGTTCCGCTCGCGGCGCTGACAGACGTGTTAACCGGATCGAGCAGCCGCCACCGTTGCAGATCGGCGAGCTGTGCGCCGGTCAGCACGACCGTCTCGCCAGCGCCGTCGACGTCGGCAACGCGCAGCTCCTCGAACTGGACCTTGAGTTGCCGGGACACCACGGGAGCGTCGATCTCGATCTTGACCAGCCGGCATTCCTGCGCGCACTCGGGCACCTGGAGGTCGTAATCCTTCCGGCCGGGCTTGATGTCGTCGCGGGGAGGGAGGACCACCCGGGTTCCGTTCCGGCCGGAGATCGTGATCGCGAGGCGGACCCGATTCCCGGCGAAGACCTCGGCGTCGAAGTCGGCGGAGAGCGCCACGGTGAGCTGTCGGCCCCGCAGCCGCACCGGTGTCCCCGGTGCGGCGGGGTGGATGTCTCGGGCGATGTCCGCCAGAGACGCGCCGTACGACGGATGCGGCGCGGCCACCGTCGCCAGCCGGTCCGAGTCCACGGCCAACAGCGGTGTGCCGGCTGCGGCGGGCGAATTCGACACCACCGCGGCCATCGCGAAGTTGCCCTCGGGGTCGACCGCCCGCACGGCCGTCAACAGGTGTGCACGCGACGTCGCGTCGACCTCGACGACGCGGGGCGCGCCGACCTCGACGACCGCCCGGTCGCGGTAGGCGGCCGAAGCGACAGCAGTCGTCGCGACGGTGAAGGCGAGCATCGCGACGACCACGGTGAGCAGGGCGATCAGGGGCCGGAACCGTGGTTGTCGGGCCACCTGCACCAGGGCGAGGCCGACCGCTGTCCGGCCGCGTGCGAGCAGCGCCGCACCCACCGCGGCGCCGGCGATCATCGCGACCCGCGCCAGCAGCACACCCGCGGCGAGCGCTCCGACGACAGGTGCCACCAACGCCAGGCCACTGGGCGATCCGCCAGAGCGCAACTGCACCACGGCGGCCACGGCGACGGACACCGCGACGACGTCGCCGATGGTCGCCCGCCACCCTCGTACCCGCGCCGGCACCCGGCGTAGCAGGTCGACGACCGGCGCGGACATCATCCGAGCCTGGGCCAGCAGCACCGCGGCGAGCGCGCCGACGGCACCGATGGTGGCGAATCCGACGGTGGTCGCGTCCATCCTGACGTCGGCGTGGGTCGGGAGGGTGTGCGCGGCGAGCAGTTTGGCGGCGGCCAGACCGGCCAGGCAGCCGAGGGGAATCGCGACCAGGACGGGCACGGCGTGCTCGCCGATGGCCAGCGCCCACAGTCGTCGGCGCTGCACGCCACGGAGCAGGAGCAGGCCCTGCTCTGGTCGCCGCTGGTCCGCCGCCGAACCGACCGCGACGAAGAGGACCAGCCAGCAGAGCAGGACGAGCAGCCCCGCGCCCAGTGCCACGCCGTCGGCCAGTTGCCCGCGTTGCAGCGTGACGCGATCCAACAGACCGGGCAGGCTTGTGCCGGCCCCGTAACCCGCACGGCCCCCGTCGCGCTTCAGCACCGCGAGCGCCGCCTGCAGGTCCGGTACCGATCGGCTGTCCAACAACTGCTCGGTGGCATAGAGATCGGCCGTCGACCGGAACAGGATCACCCGATCGTCGACGAGGGGTGCGGACTCGGCGCTGAAGATGGCGTCCTCGGCGCTACCCGGGATCGATGTGCTGGCCGAATCCGCCGCTGGGGGCCGAATGAACTCCTGGCCAAGCCAGAACGGATCCTGCACGTCCAGCGGTTGGTAGACGCCGGCCACCCGCACCGGCACCGCGCCGAACGTGAACTGATCCCCGACGACGACACCGAGCCGCGCCGCGGTGTGCGTGCTGACCATGACCTCGGGGAGCTGACCCCTCGAGGTGGCCCGGGGGCAGGCGCCGGTCACGGTGACCCGTTCGCAGACCCCCGCCCGATAGGTCAGGTTCGAGGTCACCGTGCCGGCACGGCCGGCGGCGACACCTCCACTCTGGGCGCCCAGGACGACGTCGAACCCGGCCGGCGTCAACTGCCGGACCTCGCCGGCGAACAGCGTTTTGGTGGGGTCGCCGGGCATCCCCGGATATTCGACGGGCTCGGCGAGTCGCACCCGCAGCTCGTTCGGCTGCGCGGTGGACAGTTCGTAGCGCCACAGGGCCTGCCCGGCCGCGGCGACGTAACTCGGTGCGGCCGCGGCGGCGGCACTGGCGAGCACCGCGAGCAGAAGCACCGCCAGGGCCTGTGCCCGGCGGGCCACGAGCGCTGCCCAGATGATGATCAGCATTGATGGTGATGCTACTGATCTGGTCCGTCGCTCACCGCCCCGTGCGGACGGACCGAGACCTACCGGTTATGGCACGTCCCTCAATCGCGGACGAGCTCTGCCCGGCCCTCGGCGAGGTGCAGCTCCGCTCCGCAGGCGGCGGCGACCTCCGGGTCGTGGGTGGCGAACACGACGGCGGCGCCCCGGCGTGCCTCGTCGTGCAGCAGATCCAGAACCCGCTGCCGATTGCCCGCGTCCAGTTCGCTGGTCACCTCGTCGCCAGCAGCACGCCGCCGCGCAGCGCCAGTCCGCGAGCGAGGGCCGTGCGCTGCTGCTGGCCGCCGGACAGCTCCTCGACCAACTGGTCAGCCTGGCCGGAGAGGCCCAGTCGACCCAACATCGCGGCGGTCTGCTGGCGGGCCTCGGGCGCTGCCACGCCGCTGGCGACCAGTGCCACCTGCAGGTTCTCGGTCGCGGTCAGGATCGGGGCCAGACCGTTGTCCTGCGGGACGAGGACGATCCGGTGCTCGACCGCGTGGTCACGGTCGCGTAGCTCCTGCCCGTCGACTGTCACCGTGCCGTTTCGCGGGCGCAGCAGGCCGGCCATCGCGTGCAGCAGGGTGGTCTTGCCGGCACCTGACGAACCGGTCAACGCCAGCACCCGACCCGGGTGGACCGTCACCGACACGTCCCGGAGGACGGCCGGCGCGTCCCCGTAGCCGACCGACACCCTTTGCACAGTCAACATCTCTACCCGCCCCCTCCGGTACCGGCGTTCCGCAGAGTGCCACGCCCGACCGGATCGCACAATGCTCGTCCAGGGGCGATGCGCGACCCGAAGACGGTCGGCGCGGGCAGGAAACCCGGCATGAAGAAAACCTTCCGAGCCTTCGTTGACTTCGACGATTTGCTACACAACAATCAGTGCTCATATTCACGTCTGTCTTTGGATGGTCATCCGGACGGAGGCACCGTGGCGGAAACCGGCGGCCCGAAACCCCATCGAAAGTGAGGCCACGATGAGACACGGTCGGCGACTGGTCGGCGGCGCAGCCGCGGCCCTACTGGTGGTCACGAGTCTGATCGGGGCCACACCCAGCGCCGCCGCCGCGGCCGTCACCCCGGCGCTCACCACCGCGGTGACCGCCAAGCTGCTCGGCTCCGCCGAACTGTCCACCGCCGCCGCGCGACCGGAGACCCGGGTCACCGTCAGCCGCACCAGCGGCCGGTGGGCGTTCGGTACCGCCGTCGCGCTCGCGCCCCGACAGGAGGACGCCCACCCGACCGGGTCGATCTTCATCGCCCGGTCCGAGCCCGCCGGCTGGCGGATCGCCTTCGACGGCGAGGCCGCCTTCGGCGCACTGGCCGCCGAGTCGCCCCTCGTGACGGGTCAGGAGCGGAGCGTGCTCGCCACCACGCCGGCCCCGATGTACGCGGGCGGCGACTACCGGACCGGCACGGCCCTGCCGTTCGGAGTGGGCCAGACGTGGACGCTCACCAGTGGCCCGCACGGCTGGGGCGGAACCGAGTCGCCGTACAGCTCGGTCGACTTGGCCGGTGGTGACCAGGTGGTCCGGGCGGCCCGAGCCGGCGCGGCGTACACCATGTGCCAGGGCTGGATCCGGGTCATCCACGACCGGGGCTACTCGACCGACTACTACCACCTGTGGAACAGCATCTCCGTCAACGGCGCCAGCGTCGGCCAGGGCGCCGTCCTGGGTAACACCGGCACGGATGTGACCTGCGGTGGAGCCGCCTACGGCCGGCACGTCCACTTCGGGCTCCGGCAGAACAGCGCGTACGTGCCGATCGCCGGGCACGACATCGGCAAGTGGGTGCTGGCCAACGGGGCCGCCGCCTACCAGGGCGGGGCCCGGCACGGTTCGGCCTGGGCCGGCGCCGGGGCGGGTCTCTACAACTACGGTGCGCTCGGCTTCAACCAGGGGGTGGTCGACGCGAACGGCGGCGGGGTGCTCACCCGCCGTGCCGGCCCGGGGACCGGCTACGGCTCGCTCGGCTCGGTGGCCGACGGCGCCACGGTCACCATCTCCTGCTCCGCCAACGGCACCTCGCACACCGGGCGGTACGGCACCACGGCGCTCTGGAACCGGTTGGGCGACGGCAGTTGGGTCTCCGACGCCTACCTGTCGACAGGTGTGAACGGTCCGATCAACGGCTGGTGCTGACGGGTTCGACAGCCGAGGTTGGCGGCTCACCGGCCGCCAACCTCAATCACCGCGAGGAGCGCTCATGTCCGTTCGAAGTCCGCACCGAGGCCGGTTCCTGCTCGCCCTGACCACCGCCCTGACCGGAGTCGTCGCGGCCGCCGCACCGGCCGCCGCCGACCCCGGTGGGTCGTCCCCGCCGGCCGCTCCGCTGGCCAGCGCGTTCGACACCGCCGCGGCCCGGTACGACGTCCCACGGGACCTACTGGTGGCGCTCGGGTACGCCGAGTCGCGGCTGGACATGCACGTCGGCACAGCGAGCGCGGCCGGTGGCTACGGGCTGATGCACCTGGCGAGCAACCGGGCGGCGCGCACCCTGGACGAGGCGGCCACGCTCACCCGGCTCAGCCCCGCCGAGCTGCGCACCGAACCCGCGGCGAACGTCCTCGGGGCGGCGGCCGTGCTGCGCTCGTACGCCGATCAGGCGGGCCTCACCGGCGTGACCCGCGACGACCTGAACGGGTGGTACGGGCCGGTCGCCCGGTACGGCGGCGGCACCGAGGCGTCGGTCGCGCGGCTCTACGCGGACACCGTCTACGACCTGCTGCGCGCCGGCTTCACCGGGCGGGGCGAAGCGGTTTCCGGCCGGCCGGTCGCGCCCCGGCGGGGCGTTCTGGAGCGGGCCGCCGTGCTCGGCGGGATCGGCACCCTCAGCACCGACTACGGGCCGGCCGCGTGGGCGCCGGCCAGCACGAGCAACTACACAACGGCCAGTCGACCGGGCAGTCACCCGGTGAACCGCATCGTCATCCACGTGACGCAGGGCTCCTACGCCGGTTCCATCAGCTGGTTCCAGAACCCGGCTGCCCAGGTCAGCGCGCACTACACCGTCCGCTCCTCGGACGGGGCGGTCACCCAGTCGGTGCGCGAGAAGGACATCGCCTGGCACGCCGGCAACTGGACGTACAACACCCAGTCGATCGGCATCGAGCACGAGGGGTTCGTCGACAACCCGGCCTGGTTCACCGACGCCATGTACCGCGCGTCCGCCGCGCTCACCCGCAGCCTCGCCACGAAGTACGGCATCCCGAGGGACCGGTCACACATCATCGGGCACGTCGAGGTGTCCGGTGCCACCCACACCGATCCCGGCCCGAACTGGAACTGGACCTACTACCTGCAACTGGTGAACGGAGTCACCGGCATCGGCTCCGGCACGGTGCACACCAGCGCGAGCACGCTGAACGTGCGCTCCGGCCCCGGCGTCAGCTATCCGGTGGTCGACGTGGTCGCCAACGGTGCCACCGTCGCCGTGTACTGCCAGACCGTCGGCAGCACTGTCACCGGGCCGTACGGCACGACAGCCGTCTGGAACCGGATCGGCACCAACCGCTACGTCTCCGACGCGTACGTGCTCACCGGGTACGACGGGTACATCCCGAACGTGCCGCGCTGCTGACGGCGCGGCTCGACGCCCGAGCACTGTCGCTCAGCCGGCCGCCGGCGGGTCGAAGAGCAGGGCCAGCTGGGCGTCCAGCGCGTCCAGCGCCTGCTCGGGCGGGTACTGCCCACCCAGCAGATAGACGCCGAGCCCCTCCATCAGCGCCAGCAGGCCGGCCGCGGCGGCGTCGCCCCGGCCCTCGGGCAGGACGCCGGCGATGAACTCGGTGAGCTGCCGGGTGCCCGCCCGGAGGCCGGTCGCGGCGGCCGGACGTACCGCCGTGTAGGCGAGGAACGCCAGCGCCACCCGCCCGTCGTTCCGGGTCCCCTCGTCCAGGGGCAGCAGCGCGGCGAGCATCGTCCGCAGCAGCAGCCGGGGCGGCGGGTTCTCGCCCAGTCGCGCCACCGCCTCGGTGACCCGGATCTGGCTGCGCTCGCGGACCACACTCAGCGCGAACGCCATCATCTCGTCCTTGGTCCGGAAGTAGTGCTGGACCATCCCGGCGGAGACACCGGCCTCGGTGGCCACGTGGCGCAGGCTCACCGCCTCCAGACCCTGGTCGGCGGCGACCCGCATCAGCGCGTCCGCGATCAGGGTGCGGCGCTCCTGGTGATCGACCTTCTTGGGCATGACCTCGATCGTTTCACAGTGGGTGGCCCGGACACCGCGCCAGTGGGCGGCGGCTACCGGCGGGCGGGGTGACCCACCGGCGTGCCCCGCGCGCTGCGCAGCAGGCCGTCCGGGTCGTCGGCGTACAGTCGCAGCTCGTCCACCGGCGCGGACCCGGCCTTCGGCAGGTCGACGGTGAGCGGCCGGCGCAGCAGCACGTCGACGCTCGTCTGGCTGCCGACCGAGATGGACACCACCCGACGGTCGCCCTCCTGCTCGACCTGCACCGATCTGCTCGACGGCAGCGAGCGGTAGCGCTTGCGCAGCGCCTCGACGTCGGTCCACGGGATCCAGATGTCGATGCCGGAGCTGAGGCGTACCCGCAGGCCCCGGTCGCCCACCAGGTGGGGGTGGATCGTCATGCTGGCGTACAGCCCGATCATCCAGAGCAGGCCCCAGACGCCGAGGCCGAGCACGATCCAGCGGGCCGGCCGCCACGGGACCACGTGGGTGACGATGAGGTCGAAGATCGGGATCTCGACGACCGACAATCCGATGAAGATGCCGAGGATCGGTTTGACCACGCCGAGGTAGCCGAACGGCTCGTCGCCGGGCGCCAGCGGCAGCGGGCGACGTCGCGCCCACAGGTAGAGGCTGCGCCACATGGCCGCCTCGGTCACCGCCGCCCGGCGCAGCAGCTGTCCCACACTCGGCCTGGTCGGCGTTTTCGTCTCGGTCATCGTCGTCCTCACGGTGGCGGTGGTGGCGGTCAGTGGACGGTGACGGTCCCGGCCCCGCCGTCGACAGTGACGAGCTGCCCGGTGGAGATCGTCCGGGTGGCCTCCGGCACGCAGATGACGGCGGGGATGCCGTACTCCCGGGCCACCGTCGGGCCGTGGGCCATGACCGCGCCGGTCTCGGTGACCAGCGCGGCGGCGGTGAGGAAGAGCGGAGTCCAGCCGGGGTCGGTGGTCGCGGCCACCAGCACGTCGCCCGGTTCGATGTGGGCGGTGCCCGGGTCGCGGACGACCCGGGCGGGGCCGGTCACCCGGCCGCCGACGCACCCACACCCGCCAGCGTCCCGTCGCCGGGGGGCGCCGCCGGCACTGTCGTCTCGACGTCGGTGCCGTCGGAGAGCAACGCCACCGGCACCGACCGGCGACGCAACTCCCGGCGGTGCACGGCCCGCCGGGCGGCGACCACACCGCGCAGGTCAACACCCTGGTGTACGGCGGTGTGCACCTCGTCGAGGGTCAGGAACATGATGTCGTCGGGCTGGTCCAGCAACCCCGAGTCGTGCAGCTCCGCGCCGATGAGCAGCAGCTGTCGGCGGGTCTCGCGCAGCGGGTAGAGGCCGGCGAACTTGCCGGCCTCGCGCAGGCCGGCCAACGACCGCGCCCGGCGCAGCAGGAACCCGGCGAGCGTGCCCCGGACCGGTCGCCGACGGCGGGCGCGGGCGGCCAGCTCCGCCAACGCCGTCTCCGCCGCCGCGGCGGCCCGCTGGAAGCGCCGGTCGGGACCCTGCTCCGGATCGGTGACCCGCAGGTAGTTGGCGACCGCCGCGAAGACCGGCGTGGGGTCCTCCGCCCAGCGCGGCACACCGAGGTCGACCTCGGCGACGCCCCGGTGACCGTAGCTGTCCAGGAAGGCCGCGACGCCGAGGTCGGGCAGCGTGCCGCGTAGGTAACGCGCGGCCAGCTCGGCCGGCGGGGTGTCGAGGAGGAGTCGCCGGTGCTCGCCCGCGCCCTGGGCGAGCCGCCACAGGGCCAGGTCCATCTCGATGGTGACGTTGTGCGGCATGCCGCCCAGCACCGTGTGGATCTCGTCCGGCCGGGCGATGCCCTTCAGCAGTGCGGTGGGCAGCGCGGCGGCGAGCATCCCCGCGACGATCGGCCACATGATCGCGTCGGCCTGGTCGTCGCCAGTCGCTCGCAGGAAGTTCAGCCGGTCGGCGGCGGTCCGCAGCTCGGCGGGGGCCGCGGAGCGTACTCTCAGCTGCTCGATCACCGCGAACATCCGGGCGCGCGCGGCGTCGGGACGGGCCAGCGCCCGCAGGATGCCCACCACCGCGCGGCCGGCCGTGCGCAGCGACGCCGCCCCCTGCCCCCGGCCCCGCCCGGTGCCGCCGCTGGTCGCGGCGAACCGGGGGTCCGCCAGAACGTGCCGCATCACCGCCTGGGCCCGGGGGCCGAAGTCGACCGCCAGGAGCTTGACCAGTCGCCTGCGCGAGGACCGGTCGCGCACCAGGTCGGTCAGGTCGCCGTAGAGCCGGCCGCCGATGTCGACGATCTCGACCCGGACGCCGAGCGCGGCGAGCATCGCGGTGATCTGTGTTCGTAGGGTCGCCATGCCCATCGGGGTGACCGGTTGCAGCATGCCCTGGACGTGCCCGAACTCCAGGTAGACGCGGGGGAGGGGCTTGTCGGTGGCCGGTGGCGGGGGGAACAGGCTGGTGATCGGTCGGGACTGCAGCAACCACAGCACGTCGTCGGCGTCGATCGCCCACTCCACGTCCTGCGGGCCGCCGAAGTGCCCCGCCAGCCGCTCGCCGACGCCCGTAGCCGGGCCAGCTGCGCGGACGTCAGGCATCCGGTGTCGTCGCGGGCGACGTCGTCGAGGACGTAGTGGTCCACTGTCGTCGCGCCGTCCACGACTGTGGTGCCGAGGCCCGGCGCGGCGTCCACCACCATCTCGTCGCGGCGACCGGTCAGTGGGTTGGCGGTGAAGAGCACCCCCGCCACGGTGGGCGTGACCATTCGCTGCACGACGACAGCCATCCCCACCTCGTGCTGGCCGATCTGGTGGGCGTCGCGGTAGGCGGTGGCGCGGTCGCTGTGCAGGGAAGCCCAACACGTCTCGATGGCGGCGACCAACCCGGCGGTGCCGGTGACGTTCAGGACGGTGTCCTGCTGCCCGGCGAAGCTCGCGTCCGGTAGATCCTCGGCGGTGGCGCTGGAGCGGACCGCCACCGGGCCCGCCCCGAGCCGCTGGTACGCGGCGACGACCTCGGCGGTCGGGACCGTCCCGGTGCGGTGTGCCTCGGTGGTGACGCAGAAACCGTCCGGGACGCGTTCGCCCTGTCTGATCAACTCGCCGAGCCCGGCGGCCTTGCCGCCGACGAGGTCGATCATGTCGGCGGTCACCTCGGACAATCCGATCACCCGCATGAGATCCCACTCCCTTTGCAATGCAACTGCATTGGGTAAGACGGTACCGCTTTTGCGATGCGACTGCAATGTGACCTTCCCGGTGGGTGACCCGGAGCCGAGGCGTTGCCCGCGTCTGCCATGCTCGGCCCGGTGACGACCGGCCGCCCGACCCGAGCCCGTTCCCACCGCCGCCCCCGCGGCCGCATCCTCCTGGTCCTGCTCGCACTGGTCGCGACGGTGGCCCTCCTCGGCGTCGCGTTCGTCGTGCTGCCGATGCTGCGACCGGCGGGTCCCCGCCCGCTCTTCCAGCTGCCCGTCGCCTGCGGCGAGACGTGGCAACTCGGCACCTACCCCGGCCATGACGACTACGACGTCGATCTCTTCCCGACCGAGGGGGAGGCGTGGGGGCGACCGGTCCTCGCGTCCTACGGCGGCACTGTCACCGTGGCGGGCATCAACGGATCGTTGGGCGGCCGTACCCCGGAGAACCCGGACGGCCCACGGGGGCGTGGCGGCGGTTACTGGGTGAAGATCGACCACGGCGGCAAGTGGGAGACGCAGTACCTGCACCTGCTCGAACCGCCACTGGTGACGGTCGGTCAACGGGTCGCCCAGGGAGACCAGATCGGGCGGTTGGGCAGCACCGGCAACTCCGGGGCACCGCACCTGCACTACGAGCAGCGACGGGGCTGGGACAAGGTCGAGACCTACTTCGACGGGGCGCCGTCGGGCATCACCACCGACGACCGCGAATACACGGTCAAGCGGGCGAGCAAGAACTGCCCGACCGTCTCCTGAGGACAGCGGTTTGCCCGGCCCGGCTCTGGGCACTGATTGGGCGGACAGTTCAGACGCAGGGAGGAGCCGGCCATGGTCAAGGGTGACGTCGACACGTACCACGAGGACGGGCAGTGGAAGAACAAGCCGGAGGGCGCCGAGCGGGCCACCAGCACCCATGACGTGAAGGCCGACGCCCAGGCCCAGGGTCGCGAGATGGCGGCTGACCGCGGCGTCGAGCACGTGATCAAGAAGCAGGACGGCACGATCGGGGAGAAGAACACCTATCCCCGCAGTCGTGACCCCCGTGACATCGAGGGCTGACGCTCTCGCTTCCGGTGTGACTGACCTCCTCGGCGTGACCGGGGAGGTCAGTCACTTCGCGGGTCCAGGCCCACAGCAGGCGGCTCGGCGCCGGGCTGCCGTCGAGCCGGCGCGGGCGGACCTACGCCGGGACCACGTAGGGGAACGCGGCGGCGCGGGCGGCCTTGGTGACGTCCGAGGTGAGACCGGATGTGGTGCCGGTGTTGAGGACCAGGGAGAACATCACCTCGGGCACGTTGTCGGCCATGGTGCGGCCGTTGCGCACCGCGAAGCCGTAGTTCGCGGCCGTGCCGACCTGGTACGACAGCAGGTCGGGGTAGAGCTGCCGGGCCACGCTCCAGCCGTACGCCTGCGGGTCCGGCGCGGTGCCGTTCGCCGCGACGACCCCGGCGACCGCGTTGGCGATCTCCTCGCCGTCCTCGGTGAGGTCCTTGCTCGGATGGCGGAAGTTGGCCGGATCGGAGAAGTCGGTGTCGTGCGGCCAGAAGATCGGCCACATCATCGGGTGGCCGGCGCGGTTGATCTGGCGCCAGCCGCCGGCGTCGGTGGCCAGCAGGGTGCGACACCACACACCGATCTCGGTGCCGTCACGCAGCAGCGGCTCGTCGTGGGAGACCTCCAGCACGATCGACTCGACGGTCGTGCCGGCGAAACTGTTCTTGGCCTGGTCGGCGCGCCAGGCGGAGCGGTCCACCGCCGACCCGTTCTTGACCGCGCCGTTGATGGTGGCGAGTTCGTCGAGGTCGATGAAGAACGGGTCGGCGATTCGCCCGGCCCAGATTCGGACGTTGCCGCCGGTCGTCACCGCACCGGTCCGTCCCTCGGCGATGGGGGTGCCCATCGCGGCGTCGTCCGCGGCGTCGGCACCGGTCAGCTCGTACAGCTGGAGAGTCTGGGTGCTGTTGCCGTCGGGCTCACCGAAGGCGAACCGGTAGGTCAGGTTCTCCAGCTCCGAGCCGTTAATGTGGATCTTGATCTCGTAGCGCGCTTCGGCGTGGAAGCCGCGCTTGATGTCAGCCCTGGTCACCGAGCTGTTGACGTCCATGACGAACACCGTGGCGCGGTCGCCGTCAAAGACGTACAGGTCGTCGATGTAGAGCTGTCCGCCCTGGGCGGCGAGGGGGGTGTCGAGATGGTGCGACATGAACTCACTCCCGGATTAGCCATATTAGGACTAATCCGAACATAGTGGTGCACACCTACCTGGCGATGGGCCGTTCGGAGATGTTCCCGAACGGCCACCCACTCGCGTCCGCGTGGTCAGATGCGGGACCACTTCTGGTTGGCGGCCCCGAGGCAGTCCCACAGGTGCAGCTTGCCGCCGTTGTTGGGGTTGGCCTCGCGTACGTCAACGCACTTGTTGGCGTTGAGGTTGACCAGGTCACCGGCGGCGTTGAGGGTGAACCGTTGGGCGGCGTTGCCGTTGCAGCTGACCAGGTTGACCTCGGTGCCGTTGGCGGTGCCGGCCCAGGCCGGATCCATGCACTTGCCCATCGCGCGGATGGTCCCGTCGGAGGCGAAGGTCCAACTCTGGGCCGCGGTGGTGTTGCAGTCCCAGATCTGGAGCTTGGCGCCCTCGACCGGGTCGGCGCCGGGGATGTCGATGCAGCGACCGCTCTGGGCACCCCTGATCCGGCTGGTGCCGGGAGCCGGCTCGCCCCCGCCGGAGGTCCAGCCGTTCACCCGCACGTAGTCGACGAGCATCTGCTGCGGGAACTGGGTGGAGCCGTCCGGGTAGCCGGGCCAGTTACCGCCGACCGCCACGTTGAGGATCATGAAGAAGGGGTGGTCGAACACCCACCGGTTACCGCCGAGTCGGGCGGGGTCGACCCGGTGGTACTGCACCCCGTCCACGTACCAGGTGATCACGTTCGGCTCCCAGTCCACCCGGTAGGTGTGGAAGCCGTCGGCGAGCGGTCCGCCGAGGGTGCGGCTGCCGGTGATGCCCCCGCCACCGGAGTAGCCGGGGCCGTGCACGGTGCCGTAGACGGTGTTGGGTTCCCGGCCGATGTTCTCCATGATGTCGATCTCGCCGGCGTCGGGCCAACCGCCGCCGGTGCCGAGCATCCAGAACGCCGGCCAGATGCCCTGCCCGCGTGGGATCTTGATCCGGGCCTCGAATCGTCCGTAGGTCTGGGTGAAGGTGGCCGCGGTCAGCAGGCGCGCCGAGGTGTACTCGCAGCGCCCGTAGTGGCACTGGTAGTTGGCGGGGTTGTCCCGGCGGGCGGTGATCACCAGGTTGCCCTGGCCGTCGTGGACGGCGTTGCTGGTGCTGTTGGTGTAGTACTGCCGTTCGTTGTTGCCCCACCCGCCGCCGCCGATGTCGAACCGCCACTTGTTCTGGTCGACGGGCGTGCCAGCCGGGGAGTTGAACTCGTCCTGCCAACTGATCGCGCCGATGGCGGCCTCGGCCCGGTCGGGATGCGGTGGAAGGACGAGCGCTGACGTGGTCGCGACGAGGGCGACCGCCATGAGTACGAGAGGACGGAAACGGGCTGTGAACACGGGAGGCTCCTCAGCAGGAGGTGGCGGAGGCGGTGTGGCGCAACGGAGAGCGCTCTCCACAACGAAGCATGTCGATATCGTGTCTCTTCTGTCAAGAGTGTTGCCAATGCCGCGACCGTCCGTTACCACCCGATGACGAGCGATCTCTCCGAGCTGGACGACGGTGACCCGTCGGCGGGACGGGTGCTCCTCGATAGCGGTCGAATCGACCTTTCCTATTGCCGTGGGGCGTCCACCCGGGACAGGATGGCGAGGCGTGCCGGAAACGTTTCCGTAACCTGCACGCTGCTGGTCTCTGTCACAAGGAAGTGGGAGTCAGTCATGAGTGAGGCGTCGACGGCGCTGGGTGTGCGCCTCTACCCGGACCTGGTCGAGCAGGGTGGTCTGGCCCCCGCGCTCATCGAAACCGCTGCCCGGCACGGGCTCGACGTCGGCCGGGTGACCGCCCCCGAGCAGGGTCGGGCCCGGTTCACCTGCGCCGAGTTGAGCTCTGACGAGGGCGTTGTCTGCGTGAAACTCGGCTCGCAGGCCCGCTACTTCATGATCGACCTTCGGGTCGCGGGTGAGGTTGTCGCGCGCGGCGACGTCATGGACCTGCTGCGGGTCGCCCAGGTGGCCGCGGCGTGGTGCACCGGCCTGACGGTCACCGAGCTCACCGCCCGGTTCCCGTTCATGGAGGAGATCAAGCACCGCCCCGCACCGGTGGCCCAGGTCAGTTAGTCGGGTGGGTCAGCAGCGCAGCCGGGGCGGCAGCGCGGAACCGGCGCTCACGTCACGGTTCAGATAGGTCGACTGGACGAAGGCGACGAAGCGTTCCGCGTCGGTCGCGGTGGAGGCCAGCCCGAACGAGACCCGCACCGCCCCGCCCGTCGGCAGGTCCAGCGCGGAGAGGTACTGGTCGATGGTGTCGACCCGGGCCAGCAGCCGCCGCCGCGTCGACGTCCGGCTGATCCCGAACGCGCCCTCACCCGCGCCCGGGTTGCAGAAGCAACCGGTCCGCAGGGAGAACCCGGCCGCCGCGGACTCCCGCGCGACGAGCCGTTCGTCGACGAGCGTGCCGTCCGGGTGGTAGAGGTTGAACGTCACCGTGCCGCCGCGCCCCACGCCCGTCGTCGGCCCGTACACCCGGACCAGCGGCCCACCGGTGTCGTGCCGCAGGGTGGCCAGCCGCTCCAGCAGCCATTCGGTGAGCAGAGCGACCCGGGAGTGCACGACGTCCACGCCGATCGAGTCGAGCCAGCGCACCCCGAACTCCACGTCCGGGATGCTCAGGAAGTTGAGCGTGCCGTCCTCGAACGCCGACTCGTCGTCCATCGGCCGGTGCCAGTCGCCCTGCACACTGACCGCGCGGATCGTGCCGCCGGCGAACCACGGCCGGCGCAGCCGGGCCAGCGCCTCACGGCGGGCCAGCAGCGCACCGACCCCGGTGGGGTAGCCGAACATCTTGTAGAAGCTCAGGCAGACGAAATCAGGCCGGACGACGCTGAGGTCCAGTCGGTTCGTCGGCGCGAAGGCGGCGGCGTCCAGCAGCACGTCGAAGCCGCGCTGCTGGGCCACCGTCACCCAGCTCAGCGGGTGCTGCACACCGGAGAAGTTGCTCTGCGCCGGAAACGCGAACAGCCCTCGACGACCGGCCCGAACCGAGCGGCCCAGCCTGCGCCGGCCGCCGTCCAGCATCCCGACCAGGTCCGACTCGGCGACCCGCAGCTCCGGCCCGCGCAGTGGCACGTAACGGACTGACGCGTTCGCTGACCGGGCGTACTCCCGGATGCCGTTCACCGAGTTGTGGTTGTCCCAGGTCAGCACCAGCGGCGCGGCCGGGCCGAAGCCGAAGGCCTCGCCGACCAGCCGGCAGGCGCCGCTGGCGTTCGGTGTGAAGACGACTGTGAACTCGGCCGGGTCCGCGCGGAAGAAGTCGAGCACCGCGCGGCGCGCCGATTCCACCAGAGCAGCCGCCGCCACACTCGTCGGGTTCTCCGAGTGCGGGTTGCCGTACAGGCCGGCGAGCAGCCGGTCATGATGTTCGCGGACCTGGGCCCGGGCCGCCACCCCGGCCCCGGCGTAGTCGAGGTAGACCTGCCCGTCGGTGTCCAGGTGTCGGTACTCGGTGGCGCGCAGGTCGTCGATCCGGCCGGTCGCGGCGTATCCCGGCAACGCCGCGGGGGAGGCGTGCGGGGTCGGCTCAGGACGCGGCACGGGAGTCCCTTCGGGCCAGCACCGCCCAGGTGGCGATCAGGAAGAGCACCACGAAGCCGCCGAGCACCAGCCAGTTCACCCACACCGGCCGGGCGAAGCTGTCGCCGTACGTGGCCAGCAGTGGCGGGCCGAGCGGTGAGCCGCCGTCGCGCCAGAGCCGCTCGACCCCGGCGGTGTGCCCCAATCCCTCGAACGCCCACCGGTTCGACATCGCGTAGCTGAGCCACTGGCCGCCGACCGCCATCGCCGGCACCGGCAGGATCGCGCCGACGAACAGCACCTGGGGAAAGCAGAGCATCGGCAGCAGGAGCGTCGCCTGGGCCGCATCGGACACCGCCGCGGAGCACAGCAGACCAAGGGCGAGCGCCGCCGCCGAGGAGAGCAGCACTGTCGCGTACAGGGCGGCGAAGTCGGCCCCACCGACCGGCGGCAGCCGGTCGATACCGCGCAACACCCCGAGCAGCGCCAGGTCCACCAGGGCGAGCAGCGGCAGCAGCACCGCGACCTTCGCCAACAGGTACGGCGCCAGCCGGACCCCCGCCAGCCGCTCCCGGCGCAGGATGGGCAGCTCGGTGCAGATCTGTAGCAGCCCGTAGGTCAGCCCGAAGAAGAATCCGCCGAACGCGATCCAGAACAGGATCATCACGGTCACGGCCGGGCTGGGCCGCGTCGGGTCGAACGCGCCGGGACGGAACAGCAGCGCGAACATGCCGAGCACCATCAGCGGTGAGCCGAGCAGGATCGCCAGGGTCAGCCGATTGCGGGCGACGATCTCCGCGTTGCGCGTGGTGAGCACGGCCCACTGACGCAGCCGACCGACCCGCCGGGGCGCCTGCGCTTCGCGGTCGACGTCGCCGCTCGTGCTGGCGGGCGGGTCGGCGTCGCGCTGCGTCGGACCGGCGGGCGGGTCGGCTTGGCGCTGCTCGGCGAAGCGCGCGGGCCACTCGGCGGGGTGCGCCGCCTCGTCGAGCCGCAGGTGCACCTCGACGAGGGACCGTAGGCCGAAGAAGTCCCGGGCGGCGGCGGGAGTGCCGGCGAACGCCAGCCGGCCCTGGCGGGTCAGCACGACGACCCGGTCGCAATGCTCCACGTCGGTGACCTGGTGGGTGGTGAGCACCACGACCCCGGCCGGTCCGGCGAGGCGGGCCGGACGCAGCCGGGCGGCGTAGCGCAGGGTGTGCGCCAGGGGCAGCTCCCGATGGATGATGTCGTCCTGCGGAACGACGCCGATGGCGCCCGCCGTGACGACGCCGTCGTACGCCACGCTGCCCGTGGTCGGCACCCGTATCCCGGCGAGGGTCTCCAACAGGGTGGTCTTACCGGCGCCGCTGGCGCCGATGATCGCGACCAGCTCACCCGGGGCGATGCCGAGGGAGATGTCGTCCAGGATCGGTCGACCGCCACGGACACTCTGACCCAGTCGCTGGGCGACGATGCCGACACCGGCACGTGGGGGAGACGTGGTCTGTTCGGTCGTCATGTCGAGTGCCCGATCCGGTCGGTGAGGGCCGCCTGAACATCGTGCCTCGCCGATGTTACTGAGTGCCGGGGCGGTGCGCCCAGAGTGGACGGTCGGCCATCCTCGACCGTTCAGTCGATCGCGGCCCGTGCCTCCAGCGGCACCTGGAGAAGATCCAGGCAGTTGCGCCACAGCATCTCCAGCTGGGCCGGATCGTTGAGCAGCTTCGCGAGCAGCACCCGTCCCTCGATCTGGGCGACGATGGATCGGGCCGCCTCCCGGCTGTCGACCGACGGGCCGGCCAGGCCGCTCTCCTTCGCCTCGACGACGACCTGCTCGATGAGATCGATCTGCTCGTCGAAGATCTCCTGAAGCCGAGCGCGGATCTCCTCGGCCTGGTTGCTGAGTTCGAGGGCGAGGTTGCCGAACAGGCAACCAGCGACCACCCCGGCCTTCTGTTGGCCGCTGCGCTGGATCTCCTCGGTCGCCTCGAACAGGTCCCGTAGCCGCCGCAGCGGGCTCTCCCCGCCGCCGAGCAACTGCTCCCACTGCCGGCGCTGGGTGGCCCAGTGCTCGTCGATGACGGTGCGGGCGAGCGCCTGCTTGGACTCGAAGAAGTAGTAGAAGCTGCCCTTCGGCACGCCGGCCACCGCGCAGATCTCGGCCACGCCGAGCGCCGAGTAGCCGCGCTGCTCGATCAGCGCGGCGGCCGCGTCGAGGATCTTGTTCCGCGCGTCACTGGTCCGTCCCATGCTTTGACGATACACGACCGGTCGGCTAGCTTTTAGTAGACCAGTCGTCTAGTAAGAGAGTTGGTTCTCTCATGAGCAGCACGCAGGGGCAGAAGGTCGTCCTGATCACGGGTGCCTCCCAGGGCATCGGCGCCGAGCTGGTGAACGCCTACCGCAAGCTCGGGTACGGGGTGGTCGCGACCTCGCGATCCATCGCCGGTTCCGACGACCCGGAGATCGTCACGGTCCGGGGCGACATCGCCGACGCGGACACGGCGCAGCGGGTGGTGGACGCCGCCCTGGAGCGCTTCGGGCGGATCGACACGTTGGTGAACAACGCCGGCGTCTTCGTCGCCAAGCCGTTCACCGACTACACCGACGAGGAGTTCGACCTGGTGACCGGGATCAACCTCGCCGGGTTCTTCCACCTCACCCGGCGTGCCCTGCCGCACCTGGAGGCCGACGGCGGCGGGCACATCGTCTCGATCACGACCAGCTTCGTCGACCAGCCCAACTCCAACGTTCCGTCGGTGCTCGCGTCGTTGACCAAGGGCGGTCTCAGCTCCGCCACGAAGTCCCTGGCCATCGAGTACGCGGCCCGCGGCGTACGGGTCAACGCCGTCGCGCCCGGCATCATCAAGACCCCGATGCACCCGGTCGAGACGCACCAGACGCTCGCGGGCCTGCACCCGATGGGCCGGATGGGCGAGACCGGTGACGTGGTCGACGCCGTCGTCTACCTCGAGTCCGCGCCGTTCGTCACCGGCGAGATCCTGCACGTCGACGGCGGCCAGAACGCCGGCCACTGATACGCGGGCACCGAGGAGGGCAGGCGGCGCCGGCACCCGGCCGCCGCCGCCCTCCCGGGCGAGACGGCTGGGTGCTCTCTCGCGGATCAAGGCTGAACCCAGAGGATTCGCGGGCAACGTCGTTGCTATATATACCGCCGTGCGATATATATAGCCCATGGAAATCAGTGAGCAGACGCTCCTGATCCTCTCCGCCCTCGCCGACCAACCTCGGCACGGCTATGCCGTGGTGACGGAGGTCGACGAGATGACCGACGGCAGGATTCGGTTACGCGCCGGCACCCTCTACGGAGCCCTCGACCGCCTCGTCACCCAAGGGCTCATCGCCCCGGACCACGACGAGGTGGAGAAGGGCCGGCTACGCCGTTTCTACCGACTGACCGACGCGGGGGCGGACGCCATCCGCGCCGAGAGCTTGCGGATGGCCACCGCGGTCCGGCTCGCCGAGGAGCGCCTCAACAAGCGCGCCGCCCGCACCGCCCCGCGCCTCGGGACCAGCGGATGAACCCCGGCATGAGCCCGCTGGAGCGACGTTATCGACGACTGCTGCGCCTACTGCCAGCCAGCCACCGCAACACCCGCGGCGAGGAACTGCTCGGACTGCTGCTGGACCTCGACCACGGCCGTCGACACCCAAGCCGGCACGAGACACTGAACATCATCGCCCTGGCGATCCGGCTGCGACTCACGACGCCGGTCACCACCGCGGCCCTCACCACCGGACTCAGTGCCCTGCTCGTCGCCGCCGGCACCCAGCCCGCCGGTGACACCCTGGACCTGTTCACCGGCGCCGTCCTCGCCACCGACATGCCGGCCATCACCTCCAGCTGGCCGCAGATGGTCGCGCTCGGCCTGCTGCCCCTCGCACCGCTGATCGCCTGGCTGTGCGGCGCGACCCGGACCGCCCTCACCCTGCAGGCGATGCTCCTGACGGTCACCGTTGGTTGGTTCCTCGTCGACGTGTTCAGCGGTGCCGGCCTGGGAATCGACCCCGGGCAACAACTCGTCGCGTACGCCGTACCGGTCCTGATCTTCGTCCTGCTCGCGATCGCTGACCGTGAGCGGTGGACCGCGCCCCGGCCGCGCCTGTTCTGGTGGTCCCTCGTCCCGCTCGGCACACTCGCCTGGAAGGGCACCGGGGAATGGGGACGCCACGGCGTGTACGTTCCCGACGCCGTGCCGACGGTCATCGGGATCCTCACCGCCGCCATCGCCGCTGTCGGCGTCGCCTTCGCAGTCCGCCGCCACCGGCCGGCGGTCGTCATCGGCCTCGGACTCACCGGCTTCGTCGCCGGCTGGCTCGTCCCCGACCCGCTGCTCTCCACCATGGCGATGCGGCACTTCGACGGTCAGCCGCTACCACTGGCAATCCTCATCACGGTGATCGCTGCCACCATGACTGGCATCAGTCACCTCGCCCGTCGCCACGAGCCCGAGGTGCGGTCGCTGCCACCCGATGAACCAGTGATGCGCTGAACACCAGCTTCGGGTCAGCGAGCGACCCTCAGGGTCGGCGAGACAGCACCTAGGCCGGGAGTTCGGCGAAGAACTGCCGCAGCGCGTCGGCGACCAGGGCGGGTGCCGTCCGGGTCACGAAATGTGACTGGCCGGCCCAGACGACGTGCCGCGCCGCCGGGATCGCCGTCGCGAGGGCTCTCATCGTCGTCGGCATCGGCTCCCAGGTGTCCGCGCCGGACAGCAGCAGGGTCGGCACCGTGATCGAGGACCACCGGGCGGTGTCCGTGCTGTCCCCGGCGAGCGCCTCGAGATCGTGCAGCCACCCGACCGCCGAGCGGCGTGCCTCCACCGGGTCGGGCCGCTGGGTGGCAGCGGCGGCGGTGAGCGCGGCGACGATCTTCGCCGGAACCCGGGTCACGCCGTTCAGCGCCGCCGCCATCGCCTCGGCGTCGGCGCGCTCGAAGGCGGCGCGGTACGTGTCGAGCAGAGCCGCGGTCTCCGCTCCGGCCGCGTACAGCGGGGGTTCGAAGACGGCCAGGGAGCGTACGTCGCGCGGATCAACCGCGGTGGTGTGCAGTGCCAGGGTCGCTCCGTAGGACGCCCCGACGAGATGGACCGGCTTTCCCGAGGGTCGGCGGGCCGCCGCCAAGACGGCGATCAGGTCGCCTGTCTCGTCCGCGAACGACTTGCGGCCGGGCGGTACGTCGCTCGGGCCGTACCCGCGCCGGGCCGGCAGCCACACCTCGTGGTGGTGGGCCAGGTGCTCGGCGACGGTGGCCCAGGAGTGCAGCCCACCGCCGGAGCCGTGCACGAGGACGACGGGGTCGCCGGTGCCCAGACGGCGGACCACCAGCCTGGTCCCGTCGGCGGAGGTGATGGACTCGTCGTGGCTGTTCACTTCTGCTCCTGCGTCTTGGTGGGCCAGTTGGTGAGCGTGGTGTGCACCGCGTCGAGGATCGAGCGCCAGGACGCGTCGACCGCCCGGGGATGCCCGAAACGTCGACGGTTTCGAGGCTGGTGAAGCCGTGGAAGGTGCTGCGGACGAAGCGCATCGCGTCGGTGCGGGCCGGTTCGTCGAGCCCGTACCCCCGCAGCGTCGCGTAGCTCAACTCGATCAGGCGCAGGTGCCCCGCCGAACCCGCGCCGACCTCGGGCGGCAACGGGAGCTGGGTCGCGGCGTACTGCCCCGGGTGGGTGACGGCGAACGCGCGCCAGGCGTCGGCGAACCCGACGAGCGCGTGCCGGCCGGCCCGTCCCGCCACGGCGAGCGCGAGTGCGTCGGCGAACGTGGCCGCCGCCCGGACCGCGACCTGCTCGATCAACGCGTCGCGACTGCGGACGTGCGCGTACAGGGCGGCGTCCGAGACACCGAAGTGTCGGGCGACGGCCGCGACGGTCACCCGGGACAGACCGACCGAGTCCGCCAACTCGGCGGCGGCGGCCGAAACCCGGGTGCTTGTCAAACCCTGCCGGGGCATGCCGGACCTTTCGCTCGCTAGGAAGAAACTTAGGGGCCCTAAGATAACAGCACCGAGGGGTCTCCTCTCCCGGCGGCCAGGTATGGACCGGCCGGTCGAGGGAAGACCGGCCGTTCCGCCGCCGAACGGGAGAGCCGGGATGAGAGCCGTCGTGTACGAGGACGTCCGGTCGGTCGAGGTGCGGGAGGTGCCCGACGCGGTGCTGGAGGCGGAGACCGACGTGCTGGTCCGGATCACCTCCACCGCCCTGTGCGGCACCGATCTGCACATGTACGACGGACGCACCAGCGCCGGCCCCGGGCTGGTGCTCGGCCACGAGCCGCTGGGTGTGGTGCAGGAGGCGGGCAGCGCGGTGCAGACCGTCCGGCCGGGCAGCCGGGTGGTGATTCCCACGCACCTGTTCTGCGGGACGTGTGTGATGTGTGCCCGTGGGCTCTCGGCCGCCTGTCTGCGGGCTCGGGCCGAGGGGCCGGGCGCGGCGTACGGCTACGCCGGCATGGGCCCGTACCGGGGCGCACAGGCCGAGTTGCTGCGGGTGCCGTGGGCCGACGCCAACTGCGTGGCCGTGCCCGGTGAGCCGGGGGACGCGCACGAGGACGACTTCGTCCTGCTCGCCGACGCGTTCGTCACCGGGTGGCACGCCGCCGCCACCCTCGCCGAGGTCGAGCCCGGCGACACGGTGGCGGTGTTCGGCGCCGGCACCATCGGCCTGCTCGGCGCCTACTCGGCGCTGCTGCGCGGCGCGCGGGTCGTGTACAGCGTCGACGGCGTCGACGCCCGGCTGGACAAGGCCGGCGAGATCGGCGCCGTGCCGATCGACTTCCGCCGGGGCGACCCGGTCGAGCAGATCCGCGCCGACCGGGCCCGGGCGGGGTTGCCGCTCGGCGCGGAGAAGTTGGGTGGGGTCGACAAGGTCATCGACGCGGTCGGTTTCCAGGCCCGCGACCGGGAGCGTCCTGACCGGGAGCGTCCGAACCAGGTCATCGCCGACGCGGCCCGGCTGGTCAACGCCGCCGGCGCGATCGCGGTGGCGGGCGTGTACCCGGAGCGCGACCCGCACCCCGGCCCCGGCGCGGACGGCCAGGAGGACCTGGTCGCGCCGTGGGGAGCGCTGTTCAGCAAGGGGGTGGCGGTCCGGTTCGGTCGCACCCACGACCGCCGTTACACGGTCCTGCTGCGGGACCTGATCGTCGCCGGCCGAGCGCGACCCAGCATGATCGTCACCCACCACGGCACCCTCGCCGACGCCCCTGAGCTGTACCGCCGCTTCGACCGCCGGGAAGACGGGGTGATCAAGGCGGTGCTGCGCCCGTCCTGATCGGCCGGCATGGCGGGCGCGGTAGCGGCGGACCACCCCGATTCACTCTTAAGGGACGTTAAGTCACCTGTCCGCTTCCTGGTCCTGAGCCTGACCAGATGATCATTGTCGATCCGGTCGGCGGGCAGAGGCGTGGGTCACACAGTCGACCGAGGATCGTCGGGCCGTCGTGGATGCGACGGGAGCGTCCCGGCGCCATCAAGATCATTCAATGACGAGGGGCGCGCTGCCCGCCGCCCCCGCTCCGGCCGGTGATGGATCGTGCCTGGTGGCGGGCCTGTCGAGGGTGACCGGAGTCGATCGTGCGTCGTCTTCCATTTGACAACGTTGCCACCGACAGGCCAAGGTGCCCCCAGGGGCTGTTGAGGTAGCTGTGACGGGCGAATACTCTGCTACGTCTATATTGCCGGATTGTTACTTTTTCAACAGCCTCTCGCCTTGCGGATGGCCCTTCGGCCGCAATACGTTGCCGTCAACAACAAAACCAAGTGAAGGTTCAACCTTCCGGAGGCAACCGATGACGTTGGCGAGGTGGTACGAGCGATGAGCGACGTGCCCATCCTCCTTGAGATGCGCTCCATCACCAAGGAGTTCCCTGGAGTCAAGGCCCTCTCCGACGTCAACCTGGTGGTTCGCGCCGGCGAGATCCATGCCATCTGCGGCGAGAACGGTGCGGGCAAGTCCACGCTGATGAAGGTGCTCAGCGGGGTCTACCCGTACGGCAGCTACGACGGCCAGATCGTCTACCAGGGTGCGGAGGCCAGGTACTCCGACATCCGGGCCAGCGAGAACGCCGGAATCGTGATCATCCACCAGGAGCTCGCGCTCATTCCGGGCATGTCGATCGCCGAGAACATCTTCCTCGGCAACGAACCGCGCAAGCGGGGCGCGATCGACTGGAAGGCCGCGAACCGGATGGCCCTGGACCTGATGGCCCGGGTCGGTCTGGAGGAAGACCCGGACACCCTGGTCAAGGACATCGGCGTCGGCAAGCAGCAGCTCGTGGAGATCGCCAAGGCGTTCGCCAAGGACGTGAAGCTGCTCATCCTGGACGAGCCGACGGCCGCGCTCAACGAGGCCGACTCCCGGCACCTGCTGGACCTGCTGCGCGGCTTCCGCTCGCGGGGCATCACCTCGATCATGATCTCGCACAAGCTGAACGAGATCGAGGCGATCGCCGACCAGATCACCATCCTGCGGGACGGCCGGACCGTGGAGACCCTCGACGTCAAGGCGGACGGGGTCGACGAGGACCGGATCGTGCGGGGCATGGTCGGCCGCGAGCTGAGCAGCCGCTTCCCGGACCACACCCCGAAGATCGGCGACGTCTTCTTCGAGGTGCGTAACTGGAACGTCCGGCACCCGATCTCCGCCGAGCGGCAGGTCTGCAAGAACGAGAGCTTCGTGGTGCGCCGTGGCGAGATCGTCGGCTTCGCCGGCCTGATGGGCGCCGGCCGCACCGAACTCGCGATGAGCGTCTTCGGCCGCTCCTACGGGGTGTACGAGTCGGGGACGATCATCAAGGACGGCAAGGAGATCGTCCTGAAGTCGGTGGCGGACGCCATCGACAACGGGCTCGCGTACGTCAGCGAGGACCGCAAGGCGCTCGGCCTCAACCTGCTCGACGACATCAAGACGTCGACGGTGGCCGCCAAGCTGGCCAAGATCTCGCACCACGGCGTGCTGAACGAGGTCGAGGAGTACCAGGCGGCCGAGGCGTACCGCAAGGAGTTGCGGACCAAGGCCCCGACGGTCGACGAGAGCGTCTCCAAGCTCTCCGGCGGCAACCAGCAGAAGGTCGTCCTGGCCAAGTGGATGTTCACCGACCCGGACCTGCTGATCCTCGACGAGCCGACCCGCGGCATCGACGTCGGCGCCAAGTACGAGATCTACGGCATCATCCAGCGGCTCGCCGACCAGGGGAAGGGCGTCATCGTCATCTCCTCGGAGCTGCCTGAGCTGATCGGGCTCTGCGACCGCATCTACACCGTGTTCGAAGGCGCCATCACGGGCGAGATCGCTCGGGCGGACGCGGACCCGGAGACCCTCATGAAGCAGATGACCTCGACGAAGAAGTTGGCCACCCGATGAGCCGTATCAAGGACCTTCAGAAGAACCTGTTTGGAGGCACGACCTCCAACGCCCGCCAGTTCGGGATGATCTTCACCCTGGTGGCGATCGTCCTGATCTTCCAGATCTGGACTGATGGGCTGACGCTGCGGTCGGACAACCTGATCGCGCTGTTCCAGCAGAACTCGTACATCCTGATCCTGGCCATCGGCATGCTCATGGTGATCGTCGCCGGGCACATCGACCTCTCGGTCGGCTCGGTTGCCGCCTTCACCGGCATCCTGGTCGCCAAGTCGATGACGGAGTGGGACCTGCCCTGGCCCGCCGCCATCGTGTTCGGCCTCGCCATCGGCGCGGTGATCGGCGCCTGGCAGGGCTTCTGGGTGGCGTACATCGGGGTGCCGGCGTTCATCGTCACCCTGGCCGGCATGCTGCTGTTCCGCGGCGGCAACCAGTTCATCGGCAACGCGCAGAGCATTCCGGTGCCGGAGGGCTTCCGGGAGATCGGCTCCGGCTTCCTGCCCGAGTTCGGCCCGAACACCGGCTACAACAACGCGACGCTGCTGCTCGGTCTGGCCGCCGCGGTGGCGGTGGTGTGGCGCGAGCTTCAGGCCCGCAAGACCCGTCGGGCGATGGACGCCGACCCGGCGCCCATGTGGATCTCGATCCTGCGGATGGCCGTCATGGTCGGGGCGATCGCCTTCGCGGCGCTGCGCTTCGCCAGCGGTCGCGTCGGCACCAGCTTCCCGATCTCCGGCATCATCCTGGTGGCGCTGGTCATCGCGTACTCCTTCTACACCCGCAACACGGCCGGCGGCCGGCACATCTACGCGGTGGGCGGCAACTCCCGGGCGGCCGAGCTGTCCGGCGTGAAGCTCAGGCGGGTCAACTTCCTCGTCATGATGAACATGTCCGTCCTGGCCGCGCTGGCCGGCATGATCTTCGTGGCCCGTTCGCAGGCATCCGGCCCGCAGGACGGCAACGGCTGGGAGTTGGACGCCATCGCCGCGGTCTTCATCGGTGGCGCGGCCGTCGCCGGCGGCATCGGCACCATCAGCGGTTCGATCGTCGGTGGTCTGGTCATGGCCGTGCTCAACAACGGCCTCCAGCTCCAGGGCGTGGGCACCGACAAGGTCCAGATCATCAAGGGCCTGGTCCTGCTGCTGGCCGTCGCGCTCGACGTCTACAACAAGAGCCAGGGCCGCTTCTCCATCATCGGGAGCCTGATGCGGCCGTTCCGCCGCGAGGACTCCACCCCACCCGCCTCACCGCCGGACGCGGAGCGCGAGCCCGCCAAGGCAGCGGTGTCCGGCTGACGGCCACCGACCTCTCCACCCGTCTCACATCCAGAAAGGCAAGTCCTCACCATGCGTAAATTCTTCGGCACGTCGGTGGTGGCCATCAGCGCCGCCGCCATGCTGGCCCTGGCCGGCTGCGGCTCCGGCCGCGACGGCGACTCCGGCAGCTCGGGTGGCGGCGACGCCAAGGGCTTCGCGGCGAACTCCCTGATCGGTGTCGCCCTGCCGGCCAAGACCTCGGAGAACTGGGTCCTCGCCGGTGACCTGTTCAGCAACGGTCTCAAGGAGGCCGGTTTCCAGGCTGACGTGCAGTACGCCGGCGCGTCGACCACTGTCGCCGACCAGCAGGCCCAGATCACCGCCATGACCACCAAGGGCGCCAAGGTCATCGTCATCGGCGCGACCGACGCCGCGCAGCTGGCGACCCAGGTCGCCGCGGCGCACGCCGCCGGCGCCAAGGTGATCGCGTACGACCGGCTCATCACCAACACGCCGGACCTCGACTACTACGTCGCGTTCGACAACTTCAAGGTCGGCCAGCTCCAGGGCCAGGCCCTGCTGGACGGCATGAAGGCCAAGAAGCCGAACGGCCCGTACAACATCGAGCTGTTCTCCGGCTCGCCGGACGACAACAACGCCGGTGTCTTCTTCAACGGTGCGATGGACGTGCTCAAGCCGGAGATCGACAAGGGCAACGTCGTCGTCGCCTCGGGTCAGAAGGACGTCAAGCAGACCGCCATCCAGGGCTGGAAGGCCGAGGGTGCGCAGGCCCGCATGGACCAGCTGCTGACCTCGACCTACGGCAGCAAGGAGCTGGACGGCGTCCTCTCCCCGAACGACACCCTGGCCCGCGCGATCCTGACCTCGGTCAAGGGCGCTGGCAAGCCGATCCCGGTGGTCACCGGCCAGGACTCCGAGGTCGAGTCGGTCAAGTCGATCGTCAAGGGTGAGCAGTACATGACGATCAACAAGGACACCCGCAACCTGGTGAAGGAGACCATCAACATGGTCAAGGCTCTCCAGGCCGGTAACGCCCCGCAGGTGAACGACACCAAGTCCTACAACAACGGCAGCAAGGTCGTCGACACGTTCCTGCTCCCGCCGGTCGCCGTCACCAAGGCGAACGTGGTCGAGGCGTACGCCAACGACCCGAAGCTCGCGCCGCTCACCAAGTAATCACCGCACGGTAGGCAGCAACGCCGATGGGTCCCGGATCTCCTCTTCCGGGACCCATCGTCGTCCTCGCGCCCCCGCACCAACCGGCATCGACCCGGAAGGAGGTCTGACCGTGGCGACACCCGTCCGGTCCAGGCCAGCCGGCGTCGGCCGCAATCCCGAATCCCCGCTGCCGTCGCTCCCCGGCGCCAGCCAGGAGGAGATCCGGCGGCAGAACCTCGGCGCTGTACTGCGCTACACACACCTACACGGGCCGACGTCCCGGGCTGAGCTGACCAGCCGGCTCGGCCTCAACCGGAGCACCATCGGCGCCCTCGCGGCGGATCTGGTCGCCAGTGGCCTGGTCACCGAGGAGGCACCGACCAGCACCCGCCGCGCCGGCCGCCCCTCACTGGTGGTCAGTCCCCGCTCCGACCGGGTCTACGCGCACGCGTTGAGCATCGACGCGGACCGGCTGCGTGCCGCCCGGGTCGGTCTCGGCGGGCAGATCCTCGATCGGCGGGAGATCGCACGACCCACTGGCATGTCGGCGGTCGACGCCGTCGGGCCCCTCGCCGACCTGGTCCGTGACATGGAACGGTCCGTGGCCAGCGACACGCTGCTGGTCGGCGGTGCCGCGGCGGTCACCGACACCACCCGTGACCCAGACGGGCGGGTCCGGATCGCCAGCATCGACGAGACGCTCGGCAGCGCGCTAGCGGCGGAGTTCGGTGCCGGCCCCGGATTCGTGGCCGGTGACCTGGCCGACATCGCCGGCCTGGCCGAGCACGTCCGTGGCGTCGCGGTGGGCATCGACGACGTCATCTACCTGCACGGTGACCTGGGCATCAGCGCCGGCATCATCGTCGGCGGCCGACTGATGATCGGTCACCGGGGCCACAGCGGCAAGGTCGGTCACATGGTGGTCAACCCGAACGGCCTGCCCTGCGGCTGCGGCTCACGTGGCTGCTGGGAGACCGAGATCTCCGAGGCGGCGTTGCTGCGACACGCGGGCCGGGATCCGAGTGACCGCGCCGCGGTGGCCGAGGTGCTGCGCGCGGCGGCCGACGGCGACCGGACCGCCCGGGAGGCGGTCGAGCAGGTCGCCGACTGGCTCGGCTTCGGCGTGGCGAACCTGGTCAACGTGGTCAACCCGGACGCCGTGGTGTTCGGTGGGTCGCTGCGCGACATCTTCACCGCCGGGGCGGAGACGGTTCGCCGTCGGTTGGACACCATGCCGCTGCCGGGCGCCCGGGAGCACCTGCGGTTGCGCGCCGCCGCGCTCGGCCGCGACGCCGTCCTGATCGGCGCCGCCGAACTGGCCTTCGACAAGCTGCTGGCCGATCCGCTCAACGTCGGCGTCGCCGGTTCGGCCGACTGACAGGTGTGCGTGGGCCGGCTGGCAGCGGTGACCGTCGGTCACCGCCGACGGGGCGGCTGGCTAGGGGATCTCCCGCACCACGCTGGTGCCGCTGCCCGGCCGGGACTCCCAGGTCCAGGTCTCGCGCAGCTCCAGGCGACCGTCGGCGAGCGTCCGCACCTCGGTGGCGCAGTGCCCGGAGGATGTCGCTCCCTCGACATTGAGTTGGACGTAGCGGAAGTCCACCCGGTCGCCCTCGCGGGTGCCGACGAGGTAGCCGCGCCGGATGGCGCCACCGGCGTACTCGGCCCACACGTCGCCGGCCCGCTCGTGGTACGCGAAGACCGTCTCGGTGCCCACCTCACCGGCCACCACGTCCGTCACGGCGGCGAACCGCCGGCCATCCAACGAGATCGTCATGCACCGACGCTAGTCGCTGTCATCGTTCCCGCGGTTGGCCGGCTGAGCCGCCGACGGCCGCGCCCCCGGTGGCGCACACCACCGGGGGCGCGCTCGATCAGCCAGCGGGACGCAGCACCCGGCCCGGTCCGGCGGCGTTGTCGGCGGCTGCCTGGCTGCGTTGGGTGCCGGTGACGCAGACGTCGTCGCCGATGAACGCCTCCCGCCACACGTAGCCGGCGACGCAGGTGTGCGGACCGTACGGGCCACTGACCCAGCGGCTCGCGGCGACCGCGTTGTCAGCGAGCACCTGCGAGCGGGTCGTGCCGGTGACGCAGACGTAGTCGGACTGGTCGGCGTCGCGCCAGACGTACCCGCTGACGCAGGTGTTCGGGCCGGACACCAGCCGGGCCGGGTTGCGCCGGGACGCGGCGGCGGCGTTGTCGGCGGCCGCCTGGCTGCGCTGCGCCCCGGTGACGCAGACGTCGTCCCCGGCGTACGCCTCGCGCCACACGTAGCCGGCGACGCAGGTGTGCGGACCGTACGGGCCGTTCACCCAGCGGCTCGCCGCGGCGGCGTTGTCCGCCCACACCTGGCTGCGGGTGGCACCCGTCACGCAGACCAGATCGCCGGCCCGGGCCTCCCGCCAGACGTACCCCTGTAGGCAGCGGTTGACCACGTCGGTGGTCACCGTCACCGAGGCGGCGTTGCCGGAGATCCAGTTGACGCTGATCTGCACACCGTTGGCGTTGAGCGCCTGCGCCGGGCCGCCGCCGGGGCCGGTGCGCAGCAGGGTCGGGGTGCCGTCGCGGACCTCGTGCAGCAGCACGGTGTCGGCCGGGATGCCCGCGCTCCAGCCGGTCTTCCGGCGGAACTCGACTGTGTAGTAGTGGAACAGGTCGGCCGGGTCGAAGGGGATCCGGACCAGCTGCGGGCCGCTCGCGGCGGGGACCTCCAGCGGGGCCAGGGTGAGGGTACGCGAGCCGACGCCGTCGGCGGCCATGGTGAACACCCGATTCTTCGGCAGCCAGCCCAGCTCGTCGCGGTGCGGCCCGTTGAGCCCGACCGCGCTGGTGCCGTAGTTGGCGGTGCCGAAGGCGTGGATGTGCATGGCGCTCATCTCGTCCCACGGGTCGTCGTACTCGCCGGGCTGCGACCACGGCGCGTTCTGGTACGTCGTGTCGTTGGAGAACGAGTGGCCGAGGTTGTACCCGTGCAGCATCTCGTGCGCGGCGAAACCGACGTTCCAGGCGCCCGGGTCGAGTAGCACCCGGCCGCCCGCCGCGCCGGAATCCACCCAGTCGTTGAGCATGACCGCGACCCGGTTGCCGGCGGGCACCGCGTAGCCGGCCGCCGCCGCGGTGTCCACGCAGCGCTGCGTGCGGGTCCACCTGTCGGTCGTCTGGAACTGCGCCAGGGTGTACGGCATCGTGTACCAGCCCCGCACCACCGAGCCGGCCAGCGACACCCGCCCGCCGGACTGGTCGGCGAGGTAGTCCGCCACCCCGCCGGTGCCGACCCCGGCGGAGGTGAGGAAGTTGGCGAAGTGCGACGGTGGTTGCGGCTCCGCCGGCTTGTCGCTGAACTTGCACAGCAGTACCGACCAGGGGGTCGCGTTCCGGATCGGGCTGGCGGTCGCCGGGGCGGCCGGCAACGCCACCGCGCCCAGCACGGCGCAGGCGAGCGCCACCGCCGACGCGGTGACCCGGTGGAGGATTTTCGACTTCACGCGTGCGCTCCCATCCCTGTGGCCCGTCGGACGCGGGCTCTGCGGCCCACATCGGAGCACTTTCCGTGATTGGGCAGACGCGTTGAGTCGCGTTCGCGACGGGCTGGAATCCGACTCGCTGGTCGGCGGGATGTCGTGGTCGTCCCCGGCGAGCCGGCAGGTGTCGGTGCTGCCGGTGAGCCGGCGGTCGTCGGGGGCGTCGCGGGGGTGCGCGGGTGGACCCGGCCGCGCTCGGGCAGCCCTTCACCTCGGAGGTGACCCGGGCCGTGCACGAGGAGTGGCACGACCTGGCGTCCTGGCTGTCGCTGACCGTCGAAGGCCTGCGCTGACGGGTGATCGCCGGGGCCCCCGCGCCCCGACGAGCACCCGTCACCGGGAATCCGGTCCGGCGTCGCCGGCTAGGCGATCCGGCGGACCCGGCGCACCGCCAGGTAGAGCAGCAGCACGGCGAGAGCGACGAAGATGGCCGTCTCGATGCCCTGGAACAGCCAGAACCGGTCCGCCGGCTGGTAGAGCTGCCAGTTGTACGCGCCCGGTTCGAGGCCCAACTCGGACCCGCAGACCCGACCGTCCGGCCCCTTCCCGCCCGGCGGGCACTGGATCCGGGTGTCCTCCGCGATCATCGTCCCGTCCGGGTTCCGCACGCCCTGGGTGAGGATCCAGTCCCCCCGGCTGATCTCCGGTGGCCCGTCCCCCTCGATCGGGAAGGTCTGGGTGCGGGCCGGCTGGTAGTGCGGTCGGGCCAGGATCTCCACCGCCGCCCGTACGCCGATGAACCCGGCGAGGGTGATGCCCATGGCGGGCAGCATCCGCTTCCACATCGTGCCGGCGAAGACGCCGAGCGCGACGGCGAAGAGGGTGTAGCCGATCGGCGCGATGCCTTGCAGGTCGAAGACGATCATGCCGAGCCGGCCCTCGTACGCGGCCTGGGTCAGCGGGTCGACCCACCACGACATGCCCAGCCCGTAGACCGCCGCGAGGACCACGACGGCCGCGCCCACCAGCCCGAACTTCACCAGGGCCCAGCGGGTCCGGCCGACGCCCTGGGTCCAGACGAACCGGTGCGTGCCGTGCTCCACCTCGCGGGCGACCAGTGGTGCACCCCAGAACAGGCCGACCAGCACCGGCAGGGTGATCAGCAGTACGGCCACCAGGTTCAGGCTGCTGTACTGGTTGCCGAAGCGGCGGTAACCCGCGTCGCAGGCCTCCCTGGTCGCCGCCGCCACATTGGTGTCCGCGAGCTGGCGTGCGCAGTCCCCCAGCTCGAGGTCGGAGAAGGTGTGCCGCATCGACAGACCGATCGGCACCAGCAGGGCAGCCAGCGCCGCGAGCGCCAGCAGGGTGTAGAACGCCTGCTTGCGGTGTTGCCGCCAGGTCAGCCAGATCATGCTGCCACCCCCCACTCGCTGTGACTGGTCTGCGTGGTGCCGTCGGCCAGGTAGGCCAGTACGACGTCCTCCAGGCTCACGTCGCGGACCGTCCAGGCCGGATCGGTGACCGGCCCGTCGGTGCGGACGAGCAGTGTGGACTGCCGATCGGTGTGGCTGGCCCGGACCACTGCGGCGACGCCCCCGATGGCGCCGCCGTCGTGGCGCGGCCCGACGAGCTGCCGGTGCTCGGCGACCAGGTCGTCGACCGCGCCGGTGAGCTGCACCTGGGAGGCGTTGAGCACGATCAGGTAGTCGCAGACCCGTTCCAGGTCGGCCAGCAGGTGTGAGGAGAGCAGGACGGTGGTGCCTGACTCCGCGACGCTGCCCATCAGTGACTGGAGGAACTCACGCCGGGCCAGGGGGTCGAGGCTGGCGACCGGCTCGTCGAGCAGCAGCAGCCGGGGTTGCTTGGCCAGCGCCAGGGCGAGTGCCACCTGGGCGCGTTGGCCGCCGGAGAGCTTGCCGACCGGCCTGTCCGGTGGGATGCCGAGCTGCGCCAGCCGGGTGCGGGTCAGCGCCGCGTCCCACCGCTTGTTCAGCTTGCCGCCGGCCACGACCAGCTCGGAGGCGGTGAAATCCCGGTACAGCGGGGTGTCCTGGGCGACGAAGCCGATGTCGGCCAGACCCTCCGTGTCGCCGTACGGCGACCGGCCGAACACCCGGACCGTGCCCGCGTCGGGTTGAGAAGCCCGACGGCCAGGTGCAGCAGGGTGCTCTTGCCCGCGCCGTTCGGGCCGACCAGCGCGGCGATCCGGCCAGCGGGCAGGTGCAGCGAGCAGTCCCGCAACGCCCAGGTGCTGCCGTACCGCTTGCCGAGCCGGTCTGCCTCCAAGACCATGTCCATCCCTTGTCCTCTCGTTTCGTTCATGCGGGCTCCTTCTGCGGGGCGTCGTCGGCGAGGGTGGCGCGCAGTGTCGTCTCCACCAGGGCGATGACGTCCTCGGCGGTGAGGCCGGCCGCCTGCGCCCGGTGCAGCCAGGCGACCAGGTCGTCGCGTAGCTCGGCCTGATTGGGCAGGGACGCGCCGGCCAAGGTGCGCTGGACGAACGTGCCCACCCCGGGTCGCCGCCGACCAGACCCTCGATCTCCAACTCCCGGTACGCCTTCAGCACCGTGTTCGGGTTGATCGCCAGGGACTGCGCGACGTCCCGAACCTTTGGCAACTGGTCGCCCGGTGTCAGCAGGCCGACCCGCAGTGCCTGCTTCACCTGCTGCACGAGCTGCATGTAGGTGTTCACCTTCGACCGGCTGTCCAGTACGAACTCGATCACTCGTGATGATCCTTCCTGTTGTCCTACGACAGTAGGACTAATAGACAGCTTCATCGGTGCCGCCACCGCTGTCAAGCCCGGCACGGCCGGTGTCACCCGAACCGTGCGCTCCTCGACCGAGCTGGCACCGGCGGGCCACTGGTTGGCACCGACGGGTCAGGCCGACGGGAAGGGACCGGTGGGGATCCGGGTGCACGGGGAGGTGTTCGATGGTCACCAACGAACTGACGACATCGAGGGCGACGCCACTACAGGCCGCTCGCGCCCGAGGTCGCGTACGCGGTCGGCTGATCCTGCTCGGCCCGGCCTTCGTCGCCGCGGTCGCCTACGTCGACCCGGGCAACTTCGCCACCAACTCCGCCGCCGGCGCCCGCTACGGCTACCTGTTGGTCTGGGTCGTGGTGGTGGCCAACCTGATGGCGATGCTGGTGCAGACACTCACCGCGAAGCTGGGACTGGCCACCGGGCGCAGCCTGCCCGAGCTGTGCCGGGAACGCCTGCCCCGGCCGGTGAACCGGGTGATGTGGGCGCAGGCCGAGCTGGTCGCCATGGCCACCGACCTGGCCGAGGTGATCGGTGGAGCGGTCGCCCTGTACCTGCTGTTCGGCATCCCCCTGCTACCCGGCGGGATCATCATCGGCGCGACCGCGTTCGCCGTGCTCGCCCTGCGCTCGCGCGGATTCCGGGCCTTCGAGATCGCCATCGCCGTGGGGCTCGGCGTCATCGTCCTGGCCTTCGCGGCGAACCTGCTCGCCGCCGGCTCCGACCCGGGCTCGGCGATGGCCGGTCTGGTGCCCCGGCTCCAGGGCACCGACAGTGTGCTGCTGGCCGCCGGCATCCTCGGCGCCACCGTCATGCCGCACGTCATCTACGTGCACTCCGCGCTGACCCGCGACCGCATCCCCGCCACCGACGACACCGAACGCCGGATCCTGCTCCGCGGCCAGCGCACCGACGTGCTGCTCGCCCTCAGCGCCGCCGGCGCGGTCAACCTCGCCATGCTGCTGATCGCGGCGGCCAGCTTCCGGGGTGGCGGGCCGGGCGGCGCGGACAGTCTGGAGGGGGTGCACGCCGGGCTCGGCCAGACCATCGGCACCGCCGCGGCCTTCGGGTTCGCCGTCGCACTGCTGGTGTCCGGGCTCGCCTCCACCAGTGTCGGCACCTACGCCGGAGAGGTGATCATGCAGGGCTTCCTGCGGCGGCGGGTGCCGCTGCTGCTGCGCCGGCTGGTCACCCTGCTGCCCGCGCTGGCCGTGCTCGCCATCGGCCTCGATCCGACCCAGGCGCTGGTGCTGTCCCAGGTCATCCTCAGCTTCGGCATCCCGTTCGCGCTGATCCCGGTGGTCATCTTCACCCGTCGGCGGGACCTGATGGGCAACCTGGTCAACCACCCGCTCACCACCGCCGCCGCGTCAGTGGTGGCGGCGCTGGTGGTCGCGCTCAACGCCTTCCTGCTCTGGCAGGTCGCCGCCGGCTGAGCCGGCTGGTCGAGCGCCGCCGGCTGAGCCGGCTGGTCGAGCGCCGCCGGCTGAGCCGGCTCGGTCGAGCGCCGCCGGCTGGGTCGGCGGCGCTCGGTGGGTGGCCGTCAGGTGCGGCGGCCCTCGTCGCGGGTCGGGATCTCCTGGCGCTGTTCGAGGGCGTCGGCCGGGTTGGCGTCGGCCGGCAGCGAGGTTGCCTCCTCCAGCGTGCCCGCTGGCAGGGCACCCTGTTCGGCCAGATCCGCCTCCGCCGCGTCGGGGTCGACGTCACCCGACACCCGGTCCGGCGGCCCGTAGTCGACGGCGTCCTGCCGCTGCTCGTGCGCATCCGCCTCCGGGGGAGGGAACGTGTCGCCCTGGTCCGTGCTCATCGGAACCTCCTACCGGCGGGTGTCGACATGCCGCCGGGGCGCTGCCTACCCCGGACCGTCGCACTCAGGCCTGCATCCGGTCAAGATCCGCGCGGTTTCCGGGAAAGTGCTGCCCCCGACGCGGCGCTCTCCCGGTACCCGCGTGGATCCTGACCGGCCGAGGAGGGTCAGGCGGCCGGGGGCTAGTCGGCGCGGCAGGGCCCGGCGCTCGGGCCCGGTACGGTCATCGGTGCCCCGAGATCGACAGGTGCCGGGCCGCCCGAGCAGGTCAACGCACTCGCCCGGCCACCGGCGAGGGTGGGTGCCGTCGCCGTGCCGGTCACCGCCAGCGGGCCGGTCACCCGTGCCCCCACCAGCGTGACGCGGCCGGTGGTGCCGGTCAGCGCCACCGCCCCGCGTACCTCGGTGTTCAGCAATTCCACGGCGGAGGCGCGGGACGAGGTGAGACTCCCGGCGATCGAGGAGGCCTCGGCGACCACCGCGGCGCCGGGTGCGACGGTGACCGGGCCGTGCACTGTCGCCGCGCGTAGGCAGGTGACACCGGCGCTGACGGTCAGCGGGCCGGCGTGCCGACCGCTGACCACTGTGGTGCAGGCCGGCGGTGGCGGGAGCAGGGTGGCCACGAACGAGCGGGACGCCCCGATGTTGCCGACCGCGTCGATACCCCGGTATTCGATGGTGTGCCGGCCGTACCCGGGGGAGCGCTCGGCGAACGGGGACACCGACAGGCCCCCCGAGCCGAGGTTGCCGTAGACCAGGCCGTCCACGTCGGTGCCGGTGGCGGTGAACAGGAACGGCGAACGGGCGTCGGTGGGCCAGCCGTAGTAGTTGTGCCACCCGTCGCCGTCGAGTCGGAACTCCGAGGTGACCTGCCCGGCGGTGTCGTCCGTGCCGGTCAACCCCATGGTGAACGGGCCGTTGTACACGTACTCGGTGGGTCGACCCGGCCGGATGACGGTGAGCAGGGGCGCGGAGAGGTCGTACCGGACGTCGGGGGCGCTCGCGTCGACCGTCCAGGTGCGGGTCACCACCTCCCGGGTCGTCGGGTCGCTGACGTGGGCGGTCAGCCGGTGGGTGCCCCGCGACAGGCGCAGCGCGCCGAGATCGACGTCCCGGTCGGTGCCGGTGTCCGCCAGCGCACGACCGTCGAGCGACCAGCGCACGCGTGGTGCCCGGTCGGTGGGCTGACTGGTCTGCACGTACACCACGTCCGGTGCGGCCACCGGCCGGTCCGTCGCGGTGGACCCGGTGATCGCGAGCGGCGTCGCCACCGGCGGGGTACGCAGCCCGGTGTCCACCGTCCACGTGCGGGTCTGGGTCAACGACGGTGAGCTGCGGACCGCCGGGTCGCGGACGAAGTCCGTCGGGTCGCTGACCGTGGCGCTGACCGTGTGCCGGCCGGGGGTCAGCCGCAGGGTTCGCAGGTCCAGGTGTCGGGCGTTGCCGGTACGCGGCACCGCACGGCCGTCCACCGACCAGGTCACGGTCAACGCGTGGCTCACCGGGTGCAGGGTGTCCACCCAGAGCAGCCGGTCCGCGCCGACCGCCTGGTCGGTGGCCGTGCCGCCCGGCAGGATGCCGACCCGGCCGGCGATCCGCTCGGTCATCCGCTCCCGGCCGACCTGGTCGAAGTAGAAGCCCAGCGACTTCATCATCGAGTGCTGGCTCGGCCGCCACACCCCGCGTTGCAGGTACAGGCCGCCCTCGTAGCGGCCGATCGTGCCACCCGCCTCGCTGGGCTCGCCCAGCCAGCGCCACCACTTGGCCCGGGTGTCGCGCATCTGCCGCTCGGTCAGCACGGTGTGGTGCACCGAGTCCGGCTCCGGGCCGCTGTAGGTGTCGCCGGGAACCCCACGGCCGTAGTAGTCGTACTCGTCCTGTAGGCCGCCGAGCGAGTGGCCCAGCTCGTGCGGGCTGATCAGCGCGGAGAGCGCGTTGCCGCCGGAGGCGGTGGCGTTGCTGCCGCCCGCCCCACCGTAGGTGCCGCTGTTGGCCAGGGCGATCAGCTGCCGGTTACCCGGGTTGGTGCCGACGGCCAGGTCGGCGTACGCGTTCGCGGCGGCACCGTTGACCGTGAGCAGGCGTTGCACGCTGGCCGGGTTGCAACCGCCCCAGAAACCCATGTCCAGCGCGGTGTCCCGGCGCGGCGCGGTCAGGCTCGGGTCGCAGTCCACCCCGGACTCCGGGGAGACGATCTCGACGGCGTAGACGTTGAAGTAGCTGCGGTAGGACTTGAACGGTTCAATCGTCCACAGGGTGTTCAGGTGCCGGTCCACGTGTGACCGGAAGGTGGGCAGGTCGGCCTCGGTGTAGCCGTCGCCCAGCAGCACCAGGTTGAACCGCTTCGCCGGGTCACCGGTGACCTGGATCGGCACCACCGTGGCGCTGGCCGTCGGCACCGCGCTGGCCGGTGTGGCGACCGCGAGCCCCGCCGCGACAAGTGCCGCGACGCACAACCCCGCTCTGAAACGCACAGTGCGCCCCCTCCGTGTGCCGGGCCGTCGTCGTCCGGGCCGGTCTCGTCCGGGCCCGTCGTGACCGCGGTCACCCTGACCGTACCGGGGTTCCGGCCGATCTATAACCCTCCGGGGTCCGTTGTGGAGTGGGCCAACGGCCGTCCTCGCGGCGCAGCGGCCAATCCCAGCGCCGACAGCACGCACACCGCGCCGACCAGGAACAGCAGCGAGGCGGCCGGCTGGCCCAGCCACTCCCAGAACGGGTGCCAGGCCGGGTGTGGTTCGCCACGCTGGTGACGCAGCAGGGACGGGGTGGCCAGCAGCACCGGCAGCCACCACAGCACCACGGCCACCCCGAGCAGGCCGTGCACCCCGCCACGGCGTCGACGTCCCTCGGTGCGGCGGCTGACCCAGCCGAAGAGCACCCAGCCGGCCAGCGCGCCCAGCAGCGTGCCGAGCACCCCGGCCGGGACCACCAGGGGCGGTGGCGCGCGGCGCAGTTCGACCGCCAGGTAGGAGGCTTCGGGAGCGGTCTGCGAGGAGATCGAGGCGGTCAGGATGGTGTTGCCACGTTGGGCGAGCAGTGTGGTGTTCGTGATCGCCAACGGGGTGGCGCAGATCTTGTCCCCGCAGCTGAGGCCACCGGTCACCTGCGGGTCGTAGACCCGCCAGCCGGCAGCGGTGAGGCGCTCCCGGGCCACCGAGACGATCTGCTCGGCGGGCACCGGCGGCGCGCCGAGGGCGGTGGCGCTGGTCGCGCTCTCCTGGTACTCACCGCCGTCACCCAGCACCAGGGTCTTGACGGTGCGCAGCCGCAGCGCGTGCCCGTAGACGACGAAGAGCGCGGGCGGGGTGTCGATGTCGCCGAGGTCGTGCCCCGGAAAGACCTCGGTCAGGATGGCGGCGGCCTCGGCCCGGTCGGGCTGCGGTTCAGACGTCTCCCACGCGGCCCGGCTGGCCAGCGCGCCGGTGAAGAGGCCACCGATGACCGCGGCGAGCGCCACCCAGACGACGGCGGCGCCCCGGGCCGGCCGAAGGAGGCGGCCGAGTGGCAGGCCGCCGAGGCGGTTGACCCGCGCGGTGTCGGTCACGGCAGGGCCACCCTTCAGCGTCGGACCAGGCTGGCGACAGTACATCGACGTGGGTCCGGGCGCGTCCCGTGATGACCACCGCCGGTGGCCGGGATCGGACAGGATGGGCGGGTGGCCGGGTCACGGCCACGACGAGGAGGGTGGGCGATGCGGGGACCCGGACGGTTGACCTGGCGGCGGCGGCGTGCTGGTGCGGGGGCGGTGCTGACCGCCCTGCTCGCCGGGGTGCTGCCGCCGGCCGTGCTGCTGACGTCGGGCGCCGCCACGGCGGGCGCGGCGGCGCCCGGGACGCCGGTCTGCCAGGTGCGCGACGAGCGGCTCCGCGAGATCTCCGGGATGGTCGCCACCGACGAGGGGTACGTAGTGATCAACGACGGTGCCGAGGACGAGGCCCGTCGCCGGATCTTCTTCCTCGACCAGCGCTGCGCTGTGGTGCGGACCGTGTCCTTCCCGTCCCGCCCCCGCGACACCGAGGACCTGGCCATCGGCCGCGACGGCACGATCTGGGTCGCCGACATCGGTGACAACGACCGGTCCCGACCCACTGTCGCCCTGTGGCGGCTCGCGCCGGGGGCGAAGCAGCCGGTGCTGCACCGGATGACGTACCCGGACCGCCCGCACGACGCGGAGGCGCTGCTGCTCGACACGGCCGGTCGGCCGTTGATCATCACCAAGGGCGGCAGCGGCACGGTCTTCCTGTACGCGCCGACCGGCGCGTTGCGGCCGGGCGCGACGACGCCACTGGCCGCGCTCGGTCAGGTGACAGTGCCGACGACCAGCACCAGCAACCCGTTCTCGTTCCTCGGGCGCGGCGTGATCACCGGTGCGGCGAGCGCGCCGGACGGACGCCGGGTGGTGCTGCGCAGCTACGCCGACGCCTTCGAGTACGACGTGCCCGCCGGCGACGTGGTCCGCGCGCTGACCGCCGGCACCGCGCGGATCACCCCGTTGCCGGACGAGCCCCAGGGCGAGTCGATCACCTACAGTCGCGACGGCCGGTCGTTGCTCACCGTCTCCGAGTCGGCCGACCAGCCCTCCGGTACCCGCCCGACGATCCTGCGGTATCCGGCCACGGCCTCGACGGTCACCTCGGCGCCCCCGCCGGAGTCCACCGGCCCAGCGGCGCCCACAGCCGTCCGTCGGGCCGCGGAGGAGGTCGGGGGCGGCGGTGAGCGGACCTGGCCGCTGGCGGCCGGAGCCGGCACACTGCTGGCCCTGCTCGCGCTGGCCGGTGTGCTGGGGTGGAGGCACACCGCACGGCGGTGAGCCGGGCCGGGAGGTGCGGCAGGATGGGGGGATGTCCGTCCTGTCCACGTTGCGTCACCCGATCATCGCCGCTCCGATGGCCGGCGGTCCCTCCACGCCGGCGCTCGTCGCCGCCGTCTGCGCGGCCGGCGGGCTGGGCTTCCTGGCCGCCGGAATGATCGACACCGGCCGGCTGACCGACGACATCGCCGAGGTGCGCGCCCGCACCGACCGGCCGTTCGGGGTCAACGTCTTCCTGCCCGACCCCGGCGGCGTCGACGAGGCCGCCATCCAGGCGTACGCCGAGCGGCTCGCCCCGCAGGCCGCCGCACGTGGGGTGCGCCTGGGCGAACCGGTGGGCGGCGACGACGCGTACCCGGCGAAGCTGGCCGCGTTGCTCGCGGACCCGGTCCCGGTGGTGTCCTTCGCGTTCGGCCTGCCGACCGGGCGGCGGTGGCCGCGCTGCGCGAGCGCGGCACCGAGGTGTGGGCCACGGTGACCCGCCCGGACGCCGCGAC
>NZ_JAEVHL010000006.1 GCF_016803395.1 Micromonospora tarensis
GGCGGGGTGGTGACGCCGAACCCGGCGCGGCCGAGGAGCAGCCCGCGCCAGCCGGCGGATCGGGGTCGAGCCGGTGCGCCGACCGAGCGCCACCCGCGCGTTCGGCCGGCGGGCGGCCTACGCTCCCGGGTGTTCGATCAGGACCAGACGCGACCGTCGGTCAACGTGGGTGCACCAGGGCCTCATCTGCTGCCAGCGCCTCAGATCCGTATATCTCACGGATCCAGCTCTGGTGGAAGAGCGTGTCGAGATACCGCTCGCCCAGGTCGGGCGCGATCGCCACGGCCGAGGCCACGCCGAGCAGGCCGTGATCGGTCAGCCAGCGCCGGGCGCCGCTGAGCACCGTGCCGGTCGAGCCCCCGAAGAGAAAGCCCGCCCGGGCCAGGCGGTGACAGGTACGGACCGTCTGCACCTCTGGCACGTAGATCGTGTCATCCACCAGCGACTGGTCGTAGATGCCCGGGCGGACTCCCGCGCCGAGCCCGGGAATCATGCGGGGGCCAGCCGGCCCGCCGAAGGTCACCGAGCCCTCGCTGTCGACGGCGACCACTGTCACCCCGGGCCGGTGCTGCCGGAAGTATCGGGCGCAACCCATCAGCGTGCCGGTCGTCCCGGCGCCCACGAACAGCACGTCCAGCGCCGGGAAACTCCCGGCGATCTGCGGCCCGGTGGTGCGGTAGTGCGCCTCCCAGTTGCTCGGGTTGGCGTGCTGGTTGAGCCAGACGTACCTGTCGTCGGAGGCGCACAGCCGGCGCACGTATCCCAACCGCGCACCGAGGAAACCCAGCTCGGGATCGGGCTCGGTAACGACAGTCACCTCACCGCCGAGCGCCTCCATCAACTGGCGGGTGGCCAGGTTGCAGCGCGGGTCGGTGACGCAGACGAACCGGTAGCCCCGGTTGGCCGCGACCACGCTCAGCGCCACGCCGAGATTGCCGGACGAGGACTCCACCAGGATGGAACCGGGCGACAGCACGCCCGCGCGTTCGGCCGCCTCCACCATCTCGGTGGCGGCCTTCAGCTTGATCGACCCGGCGAAGTTGAACCCCTCGCACTTGAGGTAGACGGGCAGGTCGATGACGGTGCGCAGATCGACGTAGAGGTCGTCCACGTTGAATTGATGGGCAGCGGAGATGACGGGCACGGCGTCACCCGGGTAGGCGCGCCGGCGCCACGTCGTCCCCGTACCGCCGCAGCTCCTGGAAGAAGTCGGGTACGGTCTGCAGCCGCCCTGACCGTGCCAACGCGTCGTGGACGTACTGGCCGACGGCGAGGTCCAACACGCCGAGCCCGAACGGCGAGAAGACAGTGGTGCGATCTCCGGAGTGCCGCGCGACGGTGCCGTTCAGCACGTCGACGAGCGTGCCGTCGATGAAATCCCGGCCACCGGTCACCTCCTCGGCGAGGTGCACCGAGGTCTGCGCCTTCAGGCAGTGCTCGACGTCGTCGACGATGTTCCTCGCGCTGAGGATCACCTCCGGCGACAGGTCGCGCAACGACAGGTGCAGCACCAGCGGATGGCCGCTGAACAGGTCCGGGTCGCTCACGTGCGGCGTACCCGCCGTCGTCGCGAACACCACCAGATCGCTCGACCGGAGCAGCTCCTCGGCGCTGGAGCGAATAGTCACCGGGCCGCCCCCGGCTCGCCGCACGTGCTCGGCGAACGCGCCAGAGTAGTCGGCGTCCAGGTCGTGCACGCCGATCTCGTCGAATTCCCACCCGGTCTTCACGAAGTACCGGTGGACGTACCGGGCGATGAGGCCGGTGCCGAAGTAGCCGATCCGCCGGGGGCGGCCGGCCGTCGGGCACAGCCGCTCCGCGGCGAGCACCGCCGAGGCCGCGGTCCGGGTGGCACTGATGATTGACGACTCCAGGCAGGCGAACGGGTAGCCGGTCGTCCGGTCGTTGAGGATCAACACCGCCGAGGCGCGCGGCAGACCGTCGCTGATGTTCGCCGGGAAGCTCGAAATCCACTTGATGCCCGCCACCGGCGCCTTGCCGTCGACCGCCGCCGGGAGGGCGATGATGCGGGATCCAGGGTCGTCGGGAAAGCGCAGGAAGTACGACGGTGGGTTGACCGTCTCCCCCGCCCCGTGCAGCCGGTAGGTGGACTCGACGAGTTGCACGATCTCGTGCTCGCCTCCGGTCAGCACCTGCTCCACCTGCGCGCCGGAGACCACCGAGAACGATGGGACCGATGCTGTCTCAGACATCCATACTCCTTCGCGTCCGTCGACCGCTCAGGTGCGCTCGACCAAGTCGGCCAGGTCAGCCAGCACCGGCCGGCGGGTGACGTCGCTGAGCGAAAACGCGCCGTCGAGTTTGACGATCATCCGGATCGCCGTGATCGATGTGCCGCCGCTGTCGAAAAAGTGATCGTCACGGCTTACCTCATCGAGGCTCATGTTCAGTACCTCTGCCCAGGCGGCCGCGAGGCGCTGTTCTGCCGAAGTTCGCGGCCTGGGGCGAGCCGCGGCGGTACGCGGCCGGTCGGCCAGCCACGCCGCGAGCGCCTTCTTGTCGATTTTCCCGTTGTCGGAAGTGGGCAGCGACTCCCGACGGTGCAGCACACTGGGCACCGCGTACTCGGGCAACCACCTGCCGAGAGCCGCGCGTACCTCCTGCTCCGGGACGTCGTCGGCACCGGTGGCGTAGAACCCGGCCAGGGCCCGGTCGCCGCCGGCTTCGCCGGTCACCACCACCGCGCTGCCGCGTACCCCGGCGACGCGCAGCATCTGCTCCTCGATCTCGCCCAGCTCCACCCGGTGGCCGCGAATCTTCACCTGCGCGTCGCGGCGGCCGAGAAACTCCAGCTTGCCGCCGGCTATCCAGCGCCCGATGTCGCCGGACCGGTAGAGCCGCTGTCCCGGCCGGTGCGGATCCCGCAGGAAGACCGCGCCGGTGCGTTCCGGATCGTTGATGTAGCCGCGGGCCACGCACACACCGGAAAAGACGATCTCGCCGGGCGCACCGAGCGGAACGAGTTCGAGGTTTTCGTCGACGACCCGCGCGGTGACGTTCTGCACCAACCGGCCGAGGGGCACCCGACGGTCCTCGGGCGCCCGGTCGAGCACCTCGTGGTTCGTGTCGTCCGAGGTCTCGGTCAACCCGTACGCGTTGACCAGCTTGATGTCCGGGAAGCGCCGGAACCAGCGGGCCGCCAGCTCCCACCGCAGCGCCTCGCCGGTCACCGAGACGAACCGGACCCGGCCCAGACCACCCGGGCGCTTCTGCAGGTGGTTGAGGATGACCTCGAGGTAGGACGGCACCAGCTGGACCACCTCGACGCCGCCGGTCACCACCTCATCGGTGAACCGGGCCGCGTCCAGGATGACGTCCTGCGGCACGATGGTGGTGCGGCCACCCACCATCGGGCGGCCAGGAGCTGCCACAGCGAGATGTCGAAGCACTGCGGCGCGGTCTGCGCCACGACGGTGTCCGGCCCGATGCCGAGGTCCGCGATCTTCGCGAGCAGATGGTTGAGCATGCCCGCGTGCTCGCACATGACCCCCTTCGGGCGGCCGGTCGAGCCCGAGGTGAAGTAGATGTAGGCGAGTTGGTCGGCCCCGACGCGCACGCCCGGGTCGTCGTCGGCGTAGCCGTCCAGCGCGCTCGGATCGAGGACCAGCCGCGGCAGTTGGGGGACCACCTCGTCGCGGTCGCTGCCGACGGTGACCGCCAGTAACCGGCAGCCGCTCTGCTCGGTCATGGCATGGATCCGGTCGGCCGGGAAGTGCGGTTCGATCGGCAGGTACACCGCGCCCGCCTTGAAGATGCCGATCACCGCGGCCATCCACCAGGAGTCCCGCTCGGTCATCACTCCGACCACGTCCTCGACGCCGAGGCCACGGTCGGCCAGCGCCCGAGCGACCCGGTTGGCCCGCCGGTTCAACTCGGCGAAGGTCAGCGTGACGGTCCCGGCGGAGACGGCCACCGCGTCCGGCCGCAGGCGGACCTGTTCCTCGAACAGCTCCGCGAAACGCCGATCCGGTAGCTCCACGACCGGCCCGCTGAACTCGGTCAGCTGGGCTGCCTGCTCCTCGTCGGAGACCAGTTTGCACCGATGGTGGTCGCCGGCCAGGCCCTCGGCCAGCGACTCGAGCGCGCTCACGTAGTAGCCGACCAGGCGGGTCGCCTGGGCCGCGTCCAGCACGTCGTGCCGGTGGCTCAGGTGCACCGACAGGTCAGCTCCGACACCGTGGAACTGAACCTGCAACTTCACGCCCCGCGGTAGCGGAGACGGCGTCGGGGCGTCCGCGCCGTCGGCCACGACGGTGTCGACACCATCGGTGGGCTCGCTCGCCGCCGTCTCCGCCCGCCGCACGCGATCCAGGAGGTCCTGCCACGAGCCGTCGGGCACGTCGATCCGGACCGGTCGCAGGTCCGCGCCGGGGTCGGAGCGGAGGGCGGTCACGACCGCCGTCTCGCCGGTCAGGGTGCGCAGTACCCGGGCATGCGCGGCGAGGAGCACCGACGTCATCGGTACGCCCGTGGCCGTGGCCAACTCGACCAACCGTCCGGCCACGTCGGCCGCGAGGCGCTGACTGCGAATGCCGACCGACAGCGCGCTCGACGTCTCGCCTGGGGTCCACCAGACGATGGGTGCAGCCATGGATCGCCTCCTCACTCGCCGTCCACCTGCGGGGACGCGGTGCCAATTTAGCTTCGGGCCAGGTCGCTGGCCGGTTCGGATCGAAGGATCAACATCGCCACCGGGAGCATGAAGCCCGCTTGCCTCGGCGGCGTCCTTCTGCTACTCGCGTGGCGACATCCGGGAGACCGCTTCAGCGGAACGTCCACACCGGCGCGTCCTCCAGGTGATGGTCGCCGGGCTCGGTCGTTCCGCCCCGGGACGCCCCGCCAGCGCATGGTGGACTGGCGGGGGCCGGGTGGCACCCGGGGAGATGCGCAGCGACCTGCGCGGCGCTACCGCGAACCGGGGTGGGTCAGCGTGTCGAATCCCGCGCCCGGGTCTCGTGCTACTGCCCGCCGGAGGCCAGACCGGCTTCGTCGGCGGCGAACCGGACCGGTAGGTACGACATGCCGGTCATGATGTTGGAATGGATGCGCCGGGGCGTGCCGGTGACCTCGAAGTCGGTGGTGAAGGTGCGCAACGCGTCGAGCATCTCCTTGACCTCCACCCGGGCCAGGAACGCGCCGAGACAGAAGTGCGGTCCGTAGCCGAAGGTCACATGCTTGTTCGGCGACCGGCCGAGGTCCAGGACGTCCGGGCGGTCGAAGGCCGTCTCGTCGAGGTTGGCGGAGCCGTTCCAGAGCGTCACCACGTCGCCCTCCGCGATGACACCGCCGGCCACCGGAATGTCGGTGAGCGCGCGCCGGCCGAAGCTCATGGCGGGCGTCGCCCAGCGCAGGACCTCCTCGGTCGCCGACTCCAGGCTCACCGAGCCTTCCTTGAGCCGCCGCCACTCCCCCGGGTCGCGGCTCAGCGTGTAGACGGCGTCGATCATCGTCAGCCGGCTGGTCTCGTCGCCGCCCAGGATCAGGCTGTAGCAGTTGAAGACGATGTCGTGGTCGGACAACGGCTCACCGTTGATGGAACTCTTGGTGAGCACGGTCAGCACGTCGTCCTGCGGGTCGTTTCGCCGCTCGTTCACCAGGTCGTTGAAGTACAGCAGGATCTCGTTGCGGGCGAGCCAGGCGTCCTCGGGAGTCTGGTCCGCCTCGTCGGAGCTCAGCGCCGACTTCGACAACCCGTGCAGATAGGAGTGGTCCCGCTCGGGCACGCCGAGCAGGTTGGCGATGGTGCTCAGCGGGATGAGCGCGGCGACCTCGGCGGCGAAGTCGGCCTCGCCGCGTCGCACCGCCTGTGAGACCAGCTCCCGGGTGTTGCTGCGAACCAGCTCGGCCACCTTGGACAGCGCCCGCGGTGAGAATGCCCGCAGCATCACGTTGCGCAGATCCTTGTGCCGCTGGCCGTCGGTCACCGCCAGCATCTGCCCGGACGCCGTGTCGCCACCCGCCAACAGCGTCACCAGGACGTTGCCTCGCTCGGAGGTGAGCCGCTGGTCGTCGCGGTAGAGCGCCATCACGTCGGGGTAGCGGGTCACCACCCAGAAGCCGGGCTTGTCGTCCACCGGGCGGTGCCAGTACAGCGGATGCTCGGTACGCAGGCGGCGCCAGAACTCGTGCATGTCGTGCTCGAAGTACGTGTTCGGGTCCACCAGATTCACTGCCGAAATCTCATCCGGCACGGCGGTGAGTTGATCACTCATATCGTCACCATTTCTGCTCAGGCGGGATCGGCCGGCGACGCGCTGGCCGGCGCTCAGGCCCGGGCGAGCACGCCGGTGCTGGCGGCCCGCTCGACGACCTCCACGGCCAACGCGGTGCCGGGCTCCGCCTGGATCGTCTCGCGGACCCGGCCCGCGGCGGCCCGCAGGGATTCGTCGGCAACGAGCCGCCGCATCCCCTCGGCGAGCGTCGACGCGGTGAGCTGCTGCTGCCAGATCGGCGCCAGCCCGGCGCCGGTACGGCGGACCCGCTCGGCCCACATCGCGGTTTCCCGGAACATCGGACACGGCAGGGTGGGAACTCCCGCCGCCAGGGCGTAGTGCGCGGTACCGGTCCCGCCGGAGTAGACCATGCCGGCGATTCGCGGATTGAGCCAGTCGAACGGCACGTTGTCCACGACGAACATGTCGTCGGTCGGCTCGTCGATGACGATGCCACCGCCGCCCCGGACCACGACGGCTCGCACACCGGCGGCGACCACCGCCTCCCGGATCATCCGGCCGGTCGCGCCCGGATCGGGGTTGGTCACGCTGCCGAACCCGACGGCGACCGGAGGGGGGCCGGCGGCGAGGAAACGTTCGAGCCCCTCCGGCGGGTTGTAGTCGGCGCGGGCCGGGAGGAACGGAAAGCCCATGTTGTGCACCGACGTGGGCCAGTCCGGCGCGGGTGGGCAGAGCGCGGTGCTGAACATGTGCAGCATCGGCACCCGCCGCCCCTGCGGGTCCGTGAGCCGGTCGTGCCGGCCCCGCCGCAGGGGCAGACCCAACGACTCGACCCGCCACCGGTCGACCACCTTGCGATTGGGCACGATGAGGGTCGACATCAGGTGGCTGAGCCGGTTCAGGGTCTTGGGCAGGTTCTTGGCCTGCAACGCCATGTTCGGGTAGTACCGCGAGGGTTGGTAGAAGGGGTACAACTCGGCCACCACACGCGGAACACCCATCTTCTCGGCGACGAAATGGCCGAAGTCGGAGTTGGCATGGGTGTGCACGATGACGTCGGGCCGATGCGTGCGTGCTGCCTGGTATTGCTCCTCGGACATTGTCGAGAAGAGCGTTTTCTGGATCGGCCGACCCGTTCCATGAGGGCCTTCGCCCGTACCTTGAGATCCCGGGACTGCTCCTTGGTCATGAGACCGAGCGTCTGGAAACCGTGCATGTACATCAGATACTGCACTTCGGGCTCTTCGAGGAGCTTGAGATTGGTGTCGTCGCGCGGGAAGAAATCGATCCCGTATTCCGCGGCCGAGGCCGCCGAGGGCGCCGGAGCTGCCAGCACCGCCTGGTGACCGGCCTGGACGAGGGCGTGCCCGAGCGCCAGATACGGCTGTACGTCTCCTCGACTGCCCCAGGCGTAGATCAGCACCTTCATAGCCGCCCCTTAGGATCGCTATCGCATCGGCCAATACCGTTGCAGGATGCTATAGGCCGGTCGGGGCGCTGACGTGTTGGAACAAGACTTTCGATACCGCCGCCCGGTCCGCGCCGGCAACTGAAGGCTGGCACCTGGGGCGACACATCGATTCGTCGGCAATTGCGTCCACGGGACCGTTACCCGTTATGACAGGCTCAGCCCCGTTGCCGGCGCGAGGAGCCGCCCGCTGTCAGCGGCAGCGCCGCGGTGACGCGCCAACCGCCGCCGGGCGCGGCACCCGCGACGAGTGTGGGCCGCCGAGCGCCTCGGCGCTGGCGGTCAACGCGAGCAGTCCCGAGCCGCCGTGGCGACGCCCCCCGTCGCTGGCCCCACGTCCAACGACTGTGCTGTTCACGACGCTCGCCTCGAGCACGTCCTCGACGCGACGCACTGTGACCCGGACGCAGTCCGCAGCCGGCGCGTGGCGGCGGATGTTGGTGAGCGCCTCGACCACGATGCGGTAGATGGTGATGCCCACCTCGCGAGGCGTCGCCTCATCGACCGCCACGTCGATGTCGGCGATCACCTGGGCGAAGCTCGACGCCTCGAAGCGGCTCACCAACGCGGGCAGGTCCCGCACGCCGCGCTGCGGGGTCAGGGCCACCGGGTCGTCGCTGCCCGTCTCGTCCCCCAGCATGTGCACAGTTCGGTCGAGCGAGGTGAGTGCCTCCAGCCCGGTCTGCTCGATCTGCCGGAACATGGCGACCGCCTCGGCCGGATCCCGCTCGGCCACGATCTGGCCGGCCTGCGCCTGGGCGAGCATGGCGCTGATGTCGTGCGCGACGAAGTCGTGCAGGTCACGCGCCAGCCGGGCTCGCTGTACGCGCCGGGCGTCCTGGACGCTGCCGGCTCGCTTGTTCTCCAACGCGCGCAGGTACAGCCCGACGACGCCAGCGCCGACGGCTGCCAGCCCCCAGATCGTGCAGCCGGCCAGCGTTTCGAGGGTCAGACTGGGCGAGCCGAAGCGCAGCACCCAGGTCGCCATGCCGACGCCGGCGGGGAACACCGCCGGAAGCACCAGCCGGGCCGGCACGTCCCGGACGATCAGCACGATCAACCCCGCCAGCGCACCGATCTCCAGCAGGGCGAAGCCGATGTCCGGGGAGTCGGCGTGCGCCGGGCGGTGCAGCAGCACGGCGCAGGCGGTGGCGGCCGTGGAGGTGACGCCCGCGCCCGCGGCGAGCAGCGGGTCCCGCAGCGCCCAGCGGGACCGGGTGACGAACACGACGCCCAACGCCGCCAGCCCGACCACCGCCGGTAGCACCACCAGCACCGCGAAGGAGACCACCGCCGCACCGGCCGCCGCCACCGGCGCGGCCATGGTCACCTGCCCCGCCGACACGGGCATCCGCCCCCGGCGGCGGTTCTCATGCGGCGATCGTACGACACCGCACCGCCGTCGTTCGGCGTCGCGACACCAGCGGCGTTCGGCGTCGCGACACCACCGTCGCGCGGCCTCCGACCCGCCGTCCGGACCGGACGGGTCGGACGGGTCACGCCCGCTCCGCCTCGACCGACCGGGTCCGGGCCTCGGTGGAGACCGGTTGCGCCTGACCGGCCGGCCGCGTCTCGCCCCGTCCGCAGACCGGGCAGACGGCGGTCCTTCGCCGGAGGTGGTAGGCGTACGTCGCGGCACCGAGAGCGAAACCCCACAGTGGCCAGAGCCAGGCAGGCCAGGTCATGGCCCAGGCCTCCGGCTTGAGCCCACGGATCGCGTCCATCCGGATCTCCATGATGCCGGCCGGGATGATGAACACCGCCACGATCGTGGCCGGGATGATGGCCAGCAGCGGTGGGACCCGCTTGCCCGCCTTGAACCAGATCCAGCGCGGGTAGATCTCGCCCCACCGCTGGACGAGCCCCAGGGTCAACACCGCTCCACCGATCGCCATCAACGCGATGAGCAGGCCGCCGAGGAACATGCCGCTGTGCTTGTTCTCCTCGTAGAAGTCCCGTGGGATGCCCAACGGCCAGCCGACGGCCCAGGCGATCCGAGTGGCCGCATAGAGGCACGGGATGGTGAACGCGACCCAGACGGCCCAGCGCCCCCACCGCAGCGCCTGCCCCGGCGAGGTCCAGTTGGGCGACGCCGAGTCGGCCCGACCGCAGACGTCGCACACGTCGGACGTGCGTCGCTGGTAGGCCGTCGCGGCCATCCCCCACAGCAGCCCACCGATGACGATGACCAGCAGGTTGAGCCGCGGCCAGGGCAGGAAGGCGCCGACGCTGTTACCGCCCGGCATGCCGAAGATCGGCGAGACGATGATGAACGGGATCCGGGTCAGCAACATCAACAACCGATAGTCCGGGATGATCAGGCACAGGCAGGCCGCGACCGTCCAACCGAACGTGAGCAGCACCCAGCGCAGCGCTCCCCTGCCGATCCCCCTGGCCATCAGCACCCCGACCAGCACGCCGATCACGCCCAGGGCCACGATGATCGGGCTGGCCACGGCGGAGCGGGCCCCGTCGAGGATCAACACCTCCTCGGATTCCGGGTCGCCCTCACCGAACGGGAACCCGGCGCCGCCCAGCGCCCAGAACAGGCCCAGCGCGCCGTAGCAGGCCGACCAGGCGGCCGCGGCGTATCCGGCGAACCAGGGCCAGTTGGACCACCACCGTCGCCGGACGCCCGGCTGAGCGGTCGCCGCCGCGTCAGCCGGCACCACCAACCGGTGCGGGTGCCCACGTGTCATAACGCCTCCTCGTATCCGCCCCGCCCGCGAACGGCCAGGGCGCGCTGCTCCTCGCTTCAGGCTGTCAACGGAAACGCCAACCGACCATGTGCCGTTCGGCAGGATTAGGGGCCTCCACCAGCCCGCGGCTGTGCCGGTCCGCACCCGACCCGGCCGTCCGCCTCGGGTCGGCTGCCGGACCACGCCAGCAGGTGAAACACGAATGGGGCCGCCGTCGCCGGCGGCCCCACCCATGTCACCTACCGGCTCAGCCGGCCCCACCGAGGTACTGCGGCAGCCCACCAAGGTCGGGCTGGTTCGGCTGGGTCTGGAACCCGTTCAGGTCAATCAGGTTGATCGGGTCGCCCTGTGCGTACTGGTAGGTCGCACCGCTCGGGTTGCCAACCTGGCTCATCGCCAGGGCACGCCCGGTCAGCTGATCCACGGGCGTCAGCGCCATGAAGACGGCCGACAGTGAACCCGCACCCTCGTGGTGCCGCCGGTACTGGCCGAGCCAGCCGAATTCCTGCCCACGGGGCTGGTTCGGCGGCTGGTGGTCCGCGTCGACGCGGCCGTCCGCCGTCAGCGGAGCACCGTGCGGCGTGTACCGGTACAGGTCACCCGACTGGGCCCCGGTCGCACCGGTGCCGAGCGCCACGTCGCCGTGCACGTTCGGGTGGCTCCAGTACTCGTTGGCGCCGGTCAACGTCACCAGCACGCCACCGGGCAGGGTGAGCGTCCGGCTCAGCACCCGCCGGTCACGGTCCATCACCAGCGATTCGGTGATGTCGGTCGGGTTGACGTGCAGCAGCGTCACCGAATCGTCGTCCTTGGAGCCGGTCACCGTACGGGTGACGACCTGGTCGAGGACGTTGCGCCCGTAGGTCACCCGGGCCGGATCCGGCCCGGCCACGGCGATGCTCGTGAACCGCTCCGCGATGTCCCACCCGAGCGTGACCCGGTCCTTGTCGGCGGTGTAGGCCGCCGTGTGGCCGGAGTCGGTGTACGAGACCTCGCCGATCGTGTGGGCGCCCGACGCGGCCAGGATGCGGTCCGCGCTGTCGAAGCAGTAGCTGGTGACGGCCCGACCCGCGGTGGTCTCGTCGGCCACCGCGACGGCGTTGGAGTTGGCACCCGCGTTCGGCGCTGTGCCGGTGGGGCAGCTCGACGCCGACGCCGAGGTGTAGTCGTATCCGAAGTGGTGTCCGACCACCCACGCCTCGGTCAGTCGCCCCGCGGCGTCGTAGCGGTAGTTCGGTCCGGACGGACGGGCGTCGACGCCGGCGAGCTGGTCGTCGACCACGGTACCGGCCCTGGACCGCTCGACGGCGCTGACCACCCGCTGGCCGTTGCGCAGCGACCAGGTGAGCCGGGTGACCCGACCCGTCGCGTCCCGCCCGACCTCGGAGAGGGCGGTGCCGTTCGCGTATCGCACGGACCGCAGTTCACCGGCCGCCGAGTACTCGCTCGTCGCCATCGAACGTCCGCCGTACCCGACCGACAGCAGCCGCCCGGCGTTGTCGTAACGACGCGTTGTCGTCACCGGGTTGGCGCCGGCCGCTCCGGACACCGACTTGGTCACCACGCGGCCGGCCCGGTCGTACGTGGACTTGGTCTGCACCCCGTACACGTCGGTGTAGGCGATGGTGCGGCCGGCGAGGTCGGTGGTGGTGCGGATCGTCCCGGTCGGGTCGGTGGCGCTCATCGTCAGCGGGTCCCCGCCGGTCGCGTAGTCGTAACGACTGCGCCGCTCCGGTCCGGCCGCGTTGCCGGGAACCAGGATGCCGGTCGTACGACCCCGGTCGTCGTAGAAGCCGCACGCCCAGGATCCGCTGCCGAAGTTGACAGCGACCTCGAAGCCCCGGCTGTTGTAGACGTACCGGTCCTCGCGGACCGCGCCGTCGGCCGCCGCGGGCGACCTGGTCGACTTCAGCAGGCCCCGCTGGTTGACCTGCGCTGCCTGCGGATCACACGGGTTGGCCGTCGTCTCCGTCGGCCCGTAGTATGCGAAGGTACTGGTGGCGCCGTTCGGCGCCGAGATGCTCGCGGGCCGGAAGAACGGGTCGTACTGGGTGGTGCTGGTCAGCCCGAGCCCACCCGGGTCGAGCGTCCGGGTGGCCGGCAGACCGACCGCGTTGAGCCCGAGCGCGACCCGCTTGTCCGGCAGCCCGTCGGACTCGAGCGTCGTCGTGACGAGCGCGGTCCCGTCGAACTCGGTGCGGCTGACCGGCACCCGCTCACATCCGGCCGGCGGTCCGCTGACCAGATTGCCGTCGGGGCCGAAGCACCGCGTCGGCGCCGGGCCGTTCGTCACCGTGCCGGTCTGGGTGGGCACGGTCGCCGTCCGCCGCCCCGCCGCGTCGGTCTTGGTGAGCGGCTGGTCGGTGGGGGTCCAGGTGTACGCCGTGCTGACACCGGTTCCGTCGGTGTCGGTGAGCATGCGGCCGGCGATGTCCCGGGTGACGATTCGGGACGGTCTACCGGTGTCCAGTCCGGCGACCTGGACCCGGGTCTGGGTTTCGCCGTAGGTGTACGACCGCTGCGGTCGCTGCGACACGGCGCGGGGCAGGCCCGTCGGCTCGGGCGCCGACACCCGCAGTGCTCGGCCGTCGGCGTCGTACTGGACCAGGTACGCCGCGGCGTCGCTGTCCCGTCGACGCGGGTCCACCGCGATCCAGTCGGTCACCGTCGGTGGGCGCATCGCGGTGAGCAGGTTCGCGCCGTTGTAGCCGAAGTCAGTGATCTCGCCGCCGGGGTTGCGGATCCGGGCCAGCTGACCGTTCAGGTAGGACAGGTACGTCACCGAGCCGTCCGGCAGGCTCACCGCGCAGAGGTACCCGGCGGGCGCCGAGGTGTCCGCACAGCGCTCGTCCCCGGCGAAGTGATACTGCATAGACGGCTGCTCGGCGGCGAGAGTCCGGGCCGACCCGGCCGACTTGGCCGCTGCCGAGGTCGCCGCCGGCCCGCGCGGCGCGTACGCCGTCGGTGCCTCGGCGGACAACGACCTGACCAGGGGGTTGATCGGCCGCACTAACGGCGACGTCAGCGAATCAGCGGCCGTGGTCGGGGCGTCTGCCGGCACGGCAGCGTCCGCTTTCCTGGTCGTCGACGCGGCGGCCGGCTGGATCGCCTGCGGCGGCGGGTTCACCGACCAGCCGGCGGGCAGGACGCCGCCCGGCTGGGTGAGCCAGGACGCCGGCACGGGAGCCTGTCGCTTGCCGTCGCCGGTGCTGATCCACAGTTGCGCGAGCGCGGGCAGCGCGCTGGCCCGGTAGTCGACCTCGATCGGGTAGTCACGGTTCGCCTGCAGGGTCACCCCGGTGCCGTAGTCGACATGGCGAGGGCTGCGCGGCTCACGGTTCCAGGCGTCGAGGACCTGCTGACCATCGACCCGGATGCGCAGGCCGTGCCGGTACCCCCCACCCAACCGGTAGACGCCGGTGGTGGGAACCCGGATGGCGCCGGTCCAGCGGACCCGGAACGCGGTCCCCTCGATGCCCGGCGGTCGCTTGGCGCCACCGCCCCAGAACACCGACACCTGCGGCTCGTTGCGGACCAGGGCCGGCTTGTCCGCCTCGGTGATGCCAGCGGGCGAGTCACCGGTGTAATAGGACGCCCGCAACCCCTGACGGGCCGCGGCGAGCGAGTTGTAGCTGAACTGCGCCGCCTGCGGACCCATACCGGTCAGGACGTAGGAGGAGTAGAGCGCGGTCGTCACGTTGCCGGTGGAGAGGTTCACCGTCAGCGGGCCGGTGGTCTCGGTGGGGATGGGACCTCCGGGCTGCTGCGGACCGAGCCTCAGGTTCACGCTGAGGGTGCGGGCCGTTGCGGACGGCCCACCCGGATCCGACGAGCCGGTGCGGGCCGACGCGCTCCAGGTGTACCGTCCGCCGTCGGCCAGGACGCCGGACGGCACCGTCCACTCCACCCTGTCGGTCCACCCCGACGTGGCGACGCTGCCCTCCTCCGCGGAGCCGTCGACACCGATGCTGAACCGGTACTGCGTCGCGCCCTCGGTGGGCTGGATCCGCAGCACCGGACGCGCGGTGGCCACCGTGGCGCCGTCGCTCGGCGACACCAGCCTGGGCGCGGCCGTGGTGGCGGACGTCGCCCGGGCGGAGCCGGTACGCTCGGCCGGGGTGAAATCGGCCGCGTCGGGCCAGCTGATCGTGGTGGTCGATCCACGCTGGTCGAGCATCGGCACGTTGCCGGGCTTGGCCGCGGCGCCGGAGGCGTCAAGGTTGGGCAACAGCGGGATCGTGACACCGGTGGCCAGCGCGACCAGAACCGCTATCGGGGCTATCGCTCTTCGGTTCGACCATCGATCGAGAAACGACATCGTGACTCTCTTCTCGGTACGGGAGTGGGAGCGGTCGGGGGTGGGTGACTGCCACGGTTGGCCGTCGCCGGTGGCCCGGAGTCGGGTCGACGATGGGATCGCTCAGCTGGACCTCGTGGCCTCGCCCCGGTGAGGGAGCTGACTCTGACTAGCGCGGGGCGTGTTTCCCTGGCTCATCGCCGCTCGTTCGGACGCCGTGGACCCCTCGAGAAACGGGCCGGGACCGGCCACAGTGACCTCGGCGGCACGCGTCGCCGGCGGTTGGTGAAGGGTGCTCGGGTGGCATCTCGGTCTTCCGGTCGGCCGGACGAGGGAAATGGGCAGGGTAATTCTGCTCAGCGCTACTCGTGGCCTACTACGGCAGATAGAAAGCCTGAATCCGGGCGGCGCGACGGGTCGCCGCCAGAGCCTGGCGACGGGTTTCGCGGGTGCGGTGATGGAAGGATGGGGTCATGTCGATTCGGATCCTGATTTGCGACGACCAGGAGAGCATCCGTAGCGCTTTCCGCATCATTCTCGACGCGCAGCCGGACATGACGGTGATCGGAGACGCGGCGGACGGGCTCACCGCGATCGAGCAGGCCCGCCATCTGCGCCCCGACGTGGTCCTGGCCGACATTCGCATGCCGGGGGCCGACGGGCTGCACGTGACCAGGGTGCTGGCCGGCCCGCAGGCCACCGACCCGATGCGGGTCGTCATCGTCACGACGTTCGACCTCGACGAGTACGTGCACGCCGCGCTTCGGAACGGGGCGTGCGGATTCCTGCTCAAGCGGTCCAGCCCGGCCCTGCTCGCCGAGGGCGTGCGGGCGGCACACGCCGGCGACGCCCTGATCAGCCCGCAGGTGACGACGCGGCTGCTGCGCAGTCTGACGCTGCCGGAGGCGCGCGGCGGATCGCCGGCCGAGGCGTTGACCGAGCGCGAGTCGCAGATCGCCCAGATGATCGGGCAGGGCCAGACCAACGCGCAGATCGCCGAGGTGCTGTTCCTCTCGCCGGGCACCGTGAAGAACCACACCGCGGCGATCCAGCGCAAGCTCGGCACTCGGAACCGGGTCGGGATCGCCATCTGGGCGTACGAGAACGGCCTCGTCACCGGATAGCGGCCCAGCTGGGACGAGCGGTCACCGCCCGGTTCGATCGAGCCCGCGCGCGGCGAGCACGCTGCAGACCGCGGAGAGCACCAGACAGATCGCCAGCGTTCCCACCACGCTGGTGCCGACCGGGCGACCGAGGATCAGGCCTCGGGCCGCGTCGATGCCGTACGAGAGGGGGTTGACCGTCGCGACGGCACGCAGGTAGGTCGGCATCGAGGCCACCGGCACGAAGGCGCTGGAGGCGAACTGCAGCAGCATGGTGATCAAAATCCCGCAGGCCTGCACGTTCTCGGAGCCGCGCAGCCACGTCGCCAGTGCGAGGAACAGCCAGCCGAGGCTCCAGCCGACGGCCAGGGCCAGCAGCATGGCCACCGCGGTACCCAACAGTCCACCCGGTGGGTCGAACCCGAAGATGAGCAGGGCCATGATGATCATGACGGTGAGTTCGAGCGCGCCGCGGGCCAGGTCGGCGATGCTGCGGGCGGTCAGCACGCTGAACGTCCGCACCGGCATCGACCGGAACCTGGCCAGCACACCGTTGCGCATGTCGCTTGTCATACCGACGCCCGCCTGCGCGGACACCGTGGTCGCCGTGGTGAAGAGGATGGCCGGCACCAGGTAGTTGATGTAGGAGACGTCGGGCGGAAAGAGCGGCGTGTCGGCCATGCTGCGGAACACCTGGCTGAACAGGCCCAGCATGACAAAGGGCTGGATCAGACTGACGACCAGCCGGCTCGGTCGCAGAAAGACCGGACGCACCGCCCTGCCCGCGAGGATCACGATCTGCGTGCCGACCCCGCTGCCGTGCCAGGCGGTGGCGCTCGGCGCCGGTCCTGTTCGGACGGGCTGGACGGTATCAACCACGATGCTCTCCCGAAGGTCAGACAGACACTTTGTGCTCGTCGGCGGCGAGCGCCAGATAGACGTCGTCGAGCGTCGCTTCGGTCAGCGCGACCTCGGCGGGCTCGATGCGCGCCTCGCCGAGGAGCCGCACGATGGTCGACAGGTCCTGGAAGCCCTGGACCGGCACGATGAGGCTGTCCCGGCTCTCGTCCAGCGCCGGGGCGAGGCCGCCGCGTTCGAGGACTGTCCGGGCGTCCAACGCCTCCAGGTTCGTGCGGAGCCGGGCAGTGACGGTACGCCGGCCCAGGCCGGCCTTCATCGCCGCGGACGTGCCCGCGGCGACCACCCGACCGTGCGACAGCACGACGATCGAGTCGGCCAGTCGGTCGGCCTCCTCCAGATACTGGGTGGTGAGCAGGATGGTCGTACCGTCCCCGACGAGTCGCTGGACCACCGCCCACATGGCGTTCCGGCTGACCGGGTCGAGCCCCGTGGTCGGCTCGTCGAGGAAGACCACCTCCGGCTGACCGACGAGGCTGGCCGCCAGATCGAGCCGGCGGCGCATGCCGCCGGAGTATCCCTGCACCGGCCGGGTCGCGGCGTCGGACAGGTCGAACGCCGCCAACAGCTCGTCGGCGCGCTCGCGGGCCTGCTGGCGGCCGGCGCCGAGCAACCGGGCGATGAGCACCAGGTTGGCCATGCCGGTGAGGTCCTCGTCGACCGAGGCGAACTGTCCGGTGAGGCCGATCCGCTGGCGTACCTTGCTGCCGTCACTCACCACGTCGTAGCCGGCGACCCGCGCCGTACCACTGCTGGGCGTGATCATCGTGGCCAGGATGTTGACCAGGGTCGTCTTTCCCGCGCCATTGTGGCCCAGCAGGCCGAGCACCGACCCGCGGGGCACCTCGAGACTCACCGAGTCCAGTGCGGTCACCTTGCCGAACCGCTTTCCGACATCGAGCGCCTCGATCATGAGGTCGCCGATCACGGTAGTTCCCCGTTCACGACTGGGCCGCGCCGTCCATGGCGGCGATCAAACTCTTCGGCCGCATGTCGGTCCAGTTCTCCTCCACGTACTGCAGGGCCGCCGGGCGCAGCACCGGACCGTGCACGACCGTCCAACCCTGCGGCACCTCGGCGAAGACCGGCCAGATCGAGTGCTGGCCCTCGTGGTTGACGAGGACGTGGTAGTCGGCGCTGTCGTCTTCGAACGGGTTGCTCATCTCGCTCTTCCTCTCATCGAACGTCCGCGACCGGACGAGCCGACCGGCTCCACGGACAACGAACCGGGTGGAACACCTCGGTCGCGAGGGCGCCGCCGGTCGCACCCGGAATTACGTGTACGAAAAGCTTCGGACGGCAGCGGGAACCTGGCGAAATTCTATTCGTCGCACCCCTCGGTAACCAGAACTGAGGGATTCGAAGCACCTATATAGGAAACTTCGAGGCAGCCTGGCGACGGCCACCGTAACGAAATTGTGAAAACCGGCTTGCCCCGACTCGAGCCGTGCTGTTGCGTCGGTTTCTGGCCATAGTCCGATCCTCGGGCGTCTCAGGGAGGGCCGATCGTGAGAAGCATGACAGGGGCACGGGTGATACGCCCCGCGCCCCGACCAGACGCCGACCGGGTGCTCATCTGTCTGAGCTATTCCGGCGGCGGTACGGCGAAGTTCCGATCCTGGGCCGCGGCGACTCCGGACCATGTGGAGGTCGCCGCGGTCTGCTACCCCGGCCGGGAGGGCAGGTTCACGGAGCCGTTCGCCCGGAACTGGGACGAGTTGCTCGACGATGTGATGACGGCGATCCGGCCGCTGACCGACCAACGCCCCTACGTCCTGTTCGGGCACAGCCTCGGCGGCTGGGTCGCCTTCGACGCCGCACTGCGGCTGGTCAGGTCGGGTGCCCGGCACCCGTCCGCCCTGGTCGTGTCGGCCTGCGAGGCGCCGGTCGACTGGCATCTGCGGCAGTCCCGGACCCCGCACCCGGACGACTCCGACGAGGCGTTGCTGTCCTGGATGCGCCGGGTGGGGCAACTCTCGCCCCTGGTGCTCGCCGAGCCGGACCTGCGGGAGATCGCCGTCGACCTACTGCGCGCCGACATGCGGGTCAGTCGCTCGTACCGGCACCGGCCCGGGGATCTCGTGACCGTGCCGGTCCAGGTCCTGCACGCGGCGCACGACCCCGCCGTGAGCGCCGAGGCCGCCGGTCGCTGGCGGCTCGTCGCGGACGGGCCCATCCAGATCGAGGAGCTGCCCGGCGAGCACTTCTACACCGATGCGGTCTGGGCCACGCTCCCCGAGCAGATCGCCGCGCTGGCCCCCGCGCCGGCCACCCCGATCTAGCTCCCCGACCTCGAACTCCCGCCGGTCGACGACACCGGTCGGCCCCGGCCTCGCAGGCCGGGGCGACCGGTTCATCGCGTTACTGGAGACTGCGCCATTCGGCCTCCAGGGACTCGATGTCGTCCTGGGACAGGTCGACCAGGGCGAGGTCCGAGGGGGTGTACCCACCGGCGCTCGGGTCGAGGCTGTGCCGGACCAGGCCCTCGATCGCCGCGAACCAGTCCTCGGCGATCTCCTCGATGTCCGCGCGGGCGAACAGTGCCGCCGGGAACGTCCAGGCGGCGGTCAGTCGGCTACCGTCCGGCGTGTCCTCGACCAGGGCGTTGATCTCGATCGGATGCGACACCGGCATGGTGTCGGCCACTCCGGAACTCAGGTGCATGGCGTCGGCCAGCGGCACCCACGGTGCGCTGCCGTCGCCGGTGGCGAGCCGACCGAGGTAGTTGAAGAGGATCTCCGGCGCCGGCAGCTCGGCCAGTTCCTTCCCGGCCGCCGGGTCCAGGAATCGCAGCAGCCCGAAGCCGACGCCGCCACCGGGTACGTCCCGCAGGCGTTCCTTGACCGTCCGCAGCGCCCGGCCGGCCGCCGCTCCCCCGGCGAGGAACTCGTCGACGTCGACCGGACCGGGGTCCAGCCGAATGGGATACATCGCGGTGAGCCACCCCACGGTGCCGGTCAGGTCGAGGTCGTCGGCGAGGCCGTCGCGGCCGTGCCCCTCGACGTCGACGAGCAGGCGCGCACCGCCGGGCAGCGCATGCCGGGCCCGCCAGCGCGCCACCGCGACCGCCAGCGCGGTGAGCAGGGCGTCGTTGACGCTCGCGTGAAACGCCTCCGGCACCCTGGTCAGCAGGTCGGTGGTCAATGGCACGGAGAGGGTCTGGTCGTGGCGGAGCACTGTGGCGGCGACGTCCCGCTCCGGATCCGGCGCCACGGCCGTCAACCGGACGGTGGGACCCCGCAACGTCTCGCGCCAGAACGGCAACTCCGCGCCGGCCCGGACGACCCGATCGTCGAGCCCACCAGCCCAACGACGCAGCGAGGTGGGGACCGGCGGAAGCGCCGGCTGGGCACCGGTCGCCAGCGCGGTGGTCGCCGCCGCCAGCTCGGACAGCAGGAGCCGGACCGAGACCCCGTCGACGGCCAGGTGATGCGCGACCACCAGCAACCGGCCGGGCCGCGCCGGACCACCGTCGAACCAGACCAGGTCGAGCAGGATCCCGTCGGTAACCGACAACCGGCCGGCCGCCAGACCGACCTGCTCCTCCACCAGGCCCGCCCAGGCCGCCTCCGGCACCTCCCGGACATCGATTCGGCGTACCAGCGGCGACGCCGGCACCCGATCGCGTTCCTCGACCCGGAGCGTGACGTCACCGGGTGAGCTGGCCGACGCGCGCAGGCGCAGCGCGCCGTGCCGGCGGAGCAGCGCCCGCACCGCGCCGGACAGGTGCTCCTCGCGTACCCCGGCGGGGGTCGCCACCACGACCGCCTGGTGAATTCCGTCGATCGGTCCGCCCCGTTCCAACAGCCAGTGCACCATCGGAGTGAGTCGCAGCGGTCCGGCGTCGTCGTCGTCCGGCACGGCCGCTGCCGCCGGGTCCTGCCGCTTCGCGTTCGCCCGTTGCACCGCCAGGGCGGCCAGGGCGGCGACCGTCCGATGCTCGAAGACATCCTTCGGCATCAGGTCGAGGCCGTCCTGCCGGGCCCGGGCAACGAGTTGGAGCGACACGATGCTGTCGCCGCCCAACTCGAAGAAGTTGCCCTCCACGTCGAGGTCCTCGACGCCGAGCAGGTTCCGGAAGTGCGTGTGCAGGATGCGCTCCTCGGCACCGTCGACGGCCCGACCGCCAGGTGTCCGCTCGTTCTGCGGGGCGGGCAGGGCCGCGCGGTCGACCTTCCCGTTGCCGGACAGCGGCAGGGCGTCCAGCTCGACCAGGACCGCCGGCAGCATGTACTCCGGCAGCCGCGCGGCCACCTGCTCGCGTACGGCGTCGAGGTCGATGCGCGCACCGGCGCGCGGCACCAGATAGCCGACGAGTCGGCGCAGGCCGGGCTGGTCCTCCCGAACGGTGACCGCTACCGCGCCGACAGTGGGCACCTCGGCGAGCGCGGCTTCGATCTCGCCCAGCTCGATCCGGAAACCCCGGAGTTTCACCTGATCGTCGTCGCGTCCCAGGTAGACCAACTCCCCCTCGTTGGTCCACCGGGCCAGGTCACCGGTGCGGTACATCCGGTCACCCGCGGGCCCGAACGGATCGGCGACGAATCGCGCGGCGGTCGCCCCCGGCTGGCGCAGGTACCCGCGGGCCAGCTGATGGCCACTGATGTAGAGCTCGCCCGCGGTGCCGGTCGGTACCGGGCGCAGGGCCGGGTCCAGCAGGTACAGCCGGGTGTTGAAGGTCGGGCGGCCGATCGGCACCGCGCCCGGCGGCGTCGGGGCGGCCGGCTCGGCCCGATAGACCACACATCCGACGGTCGCCTCGGTCGGACCATACTCGTTGATCACCGTGAGGTCCGGGTACCGCTGACGCAGCTGCGCCACCGCCGGCCCGAGCAGTTGCTCGCCACCGACGACCAGTTCGCGGGTCGGGGCCAGGTCGTCCTGGGCCAGCGCGAGCAGCGTCAGGTGCGCCGGGGTCACCTTGCCGAACGGTGGGCGGACGCCGGTCTGCTCCTCAAGCTCGCCTACGCGTACCCAGCCGCCGCTGGTCAAGGGCGCGAACAGGCTGGTGACGGTCAGGTCGAACGACACCGGCGAGTGCAGCAACGCGCCGCCCGCGACCGAGGGGTACCGCTCCCGCGCGTACTGCAGGTACTGGGCCACGGACTGGTGCTCGACCACCACACCCTTGGGCCGGCCGGTGGACCCGGAGGTGTAGATGACGTAGGCGGTACCCGACAGGCCGGTCCGCTCGGAGCCGTCGGCGGGGTCCGGCCGCCGGTCGGGCAGGGCGGCCAGTCGTTCGACGGTGCCCGCCGCGTCGAGGACGATCGTCTCCGCTCCGGTCGCGGGCAGGCCGGCGACGTCGTCACGGGTGAGGACCAGCGTCGGTCGGGCCTCCGAGAGCACCTGTGCCAACCGTCCGGCCGGGTGGTTCAGGTCGAGCGGTAGGTAGCCGCCGTCGGCCTTGAGCACACCCAGGATCGCCACCACGAGGTCGATCGACCGGGGCAGCGCCAGCGCGACCAGGGACTCGGTGCCGACGCCCGAGGCCCGGATCAACCGCGCCAGGCGGTTGGCGCGCCGGTCAAGCTCGGCGTAGTCGAGCGTGACCTCACCACAGCTCAACGCCGGGGCGTCCGGGGTCTTGGCTACCTGCTTCTCGAAAAGCTCCACCACGGAGGCGGTCGGTACCGGCCGCGCGGTGTCGTTGACCTCCACCAGCAGGTGGTGCCGCTCGCCGGGCGTCAGCACGTCGACGCCGTCGATCGGCCGGTCCGGGTCGCCGACCACCGCGTCGACGACCAGCAGCAGGCGACGGACCAGGGCCTCGGCGGTGGCCGGGTCGAACAGGTCGAGGCTGTACTCGAGCCGGCCCAGGATACCGGCGGGCGTGCCGCCGTCGCCGGTCTGCTCCTCGAACCCGAAGAGCAGGTCCACCTTGGCGGTACGCGGGTCGATCTGCTGTGGGCGGACGGTCAGCCCGGGCAGCGACACCTCGGTGCGGCTGGCCTCCTGGATGTCCAGCAGCACCTGGAACAGCGGGTTGCGGCCGAGGACACGCTCCGGGTTGAGCGCCTCCACCAGCAGGTGGAACGGCACGTCACGGTTGGCGTACGCCTCCAGGTCGTTCTCCCGCACCCGGGACAGCAGATCCGCGAACGACGGACTCCCCGACGTGTCGGTGCGGAAGACGAGGGTGTTGATGAAGCAGCCGATCAGGTCGTCGAGGGCGTCGTCGGAACGACCGGTGACCGCCATGCCGAGCGGGATGTCGGTGCCGGCGCCCACCCGGGTCAGCGTGGTCGCCACCACCGCGCGTAGCACCATGAAGAGACTTGCCCGCCGTCCGAGTCCCAGGGCCACCAGGGCCTGGTGGGTCTCGACAGGTATCTCGAACCGAGCCGTACCGCCGGTGTAGCTGTTGCTCGCCGGTCGGGGGCGGTCCACCGGCAGGGACAGCTCCTCCGGCAAGCCGGCGAGCGCCTCCCGCCAGTACCCGAGTTGTCGCGCCAGCGGGCTGGCCGGGTCGTCCTCGCTGCCGAGCACCGAACGCTGCCAGAGGGCGTAGTCGGCGTACTGGAGGCGAAGCGGCACGAACGCCGGCTCCGCGCCGGACACCCGGGCCCGGTACGCGTTGGCGAAGTCGCCCGCGAGCGGCGCCAGTGACCAGCCGTCGGCCGCGATGTGGTGCACGACGATCAGCAGCACGTGCTCGTCCGGCCCGAGCCGCAGCAGATGACCGCTGAGCGGCAGGTCGTGGGTGAGGTCGAAGCCGACGGCCACCAGCTCGGTCATCGCCTGGTCCAGGCCGCTCTCGTCGACCTCGATCACCGGGACCGGCAGCGAGATCGCGTCGGCCGCCAGGATGTGCTGCGTCGGCCGGCCGTCGTGCTCGGGGTAGACAGTGCGCAGGCTCTCGTGCCGTCGTACGACGTCCGTCAGCGCCGCGGTGACCGCCTGTCGGTCCAGGTCCCCGGAGAGCCGCAGGGCGAGTCCGGTGCTGTACATGCCGTTGCGCACGTCGGTGCGGTTGATGAACCACAGGCCCTGCTGCAACAGCGACAGCGGAAGCCGCTCGGGTCGGTCCATCGGCTGCGGTGTGGGTCGGCTCGGCGCCTCGGCGGCGAGATAGGCGGCCAGGCCGGCGAGGGTGCGGTGCTCGAAGATGGTGCGCAGGGTCAGCTCGACGCCGAGTTCGGCGCGGACCCGGCTGGCCAGCCGGATCGCCGTCAGGGACTGCCGCCGAGGGTGAAGAAGTCGTCCTCGGGCTCGACGGCCGGTCGGCCCAGCACCTCGGCGGCCAGGCGGCACAGCGTCTTCTCCTGGGCGCTGCCCGAGGCGACGCCCGGGGGCTGGCCGCGCCGCCCGAGCGACCTGCGCGACGGCAGCCGGCGGCGGAACCGGCGCGCCGAGAGCCAGCTCCGTCAACGGTCGGTCCAGGTCGGCTCCGGAGGCGTCCCGCAGCACGGTGAGCAGCCGGTCGCGGTGCTCGGCCAACACGTCCGGCGGATACATCGCGGCGTTGGCGTGCAGGTCCAGGTTGATGCGGGTACCGGCACGCCCGTCGATGACCACCATCAGGTCGTCCTCCGCGCCGACCTCGTTGGCCAGCACCGTGGCCGGATGCCCGCCGAAGGCGAGCTGCTCGCCGTACAGGAGCAGGTTGACCTCGACCGTCCACAGGCGCTGGCGCTCCCCCACCAGCCCGAGGTCCCGATGCAGCCACTCCTGGCGGTACCGCTGGTGGCGGAGCGCCTGCCGCAGCTCCACCGCGACCTGCCCGATCAGCGTGCGCATCGTCGTGCCCGGCGGCACCGGCAGCAGCAGCGGCACGGCGTTGGAGACCATGCCCGGCACGGTGCGGCAGGTCGGGCCGGTTCGGGCGGTCACGGCGAGCCCCAGCACGACCTCCCGGCGACCGGTCATCAGGTGCAGATAGGCGGCGATCGCCGCGATCGTCACCGTGGGCCAGGCAGCCCCGCTGGCCCGGGCCGCGTCCTTCACCCGTTCGACGTCGACGGTCTCCAGCACGCCGGTGCTGCGCTGGTGTGCCCGGGTCGGGCCGGCCGGCTGCGGGGCGAGGCTGGCCGGCGGGTCGACGTCGGCGAACCGGTCGACCCAGTAGGCGCGGTCCCGCTCCCTCACCGGGTCCGGGTAGTCGGCGTCCCACTCCACGAGGTCGCGCAGCCCGCCGGCAGGGGCGGGTGGGACCGGTTCGCCGACGACCAGGGCGCTGTAGACCGCCGCGGCGCGGCTGAGGATCAGCGCGGCGCTGTAACCGTCCAGGATGATGTGGTGCAGTCGCATGTGGCAGATCGACGACTCCGGGCCGGTACGCAGCAGCGCGAACGAGAACAGCGGACCCGTCAACACGTCGACCGGCGCGGACGACGCGGTCGACATCCACGCGCACGCCGCCGCTCGCGGGTCGGCGTGCTCGCTGAGGTCGAGGCGGGTCAAGGCCCAGTCCATCCGGGGCAGGACCCGCTGCCGGGCCTCGTCGCCGTCGACGACGATTCGGACCCGCAGCGCGTCGACCTCGGCGACCACCTGACGCAGCGCCTGTTCGAACACGTCCGGATCGACAGGGCCGTGAATCTCGATCGCTTCCACGAGATTGAAGAGCGGATTGTCCGGCGCCACCTGCTGCGCCAGCCAGATGCCGGTTTGCGCGGCGGTCAGGGGCAGACTGCCACTTCCCAGATCGGACATCGCACACTCACCTCATGTTGCGAGTAGGGGGCTGGCGGAGAAAGTCAAGCAACGGTGAAAATCTCCGGCTACGCCAGTTCGAGAAGCTTTATCAACGATCGATGGCGGAGCCCACCCCGCCACAGACTGGGACCATGTCGAAACCTGCCACCGTGACACTGCTGGACCAGTTCATCCCCGAGTGGGACGTGCACGAGCATCACCGGCTGCGCATCGACGCCGACGTGGAGCGGGTGATGACCGCCGTCACCGAGGTCACCTGGGCCGAGGCGTCCCTGGCCCGGGCGCTGTCCGGCCTGGTCGGCAACAAACTGCCTGCGGACAAGCCCCTGATCGACACGTTCGGCGGTCTCGACGGGGCGCTCGCCCGCGCCTCGGACGAGCTGGTCTTCGGCGCGATCAGCCCGATGCGCGGCGACGGACCGGCGCACAAGAACCTGGACGCGGAGGCGTTCCGCACCTTCGCCGAGCCCGGGTTCTCCAAGATCGCCTTCAATTTCCGGTTCGCGGATGGCGAACTGACGACGGAGACCCGGGTCGGGCTGACCGACCCCGGGTCCCGCCGAAAGTTCCAGTTCTACTGCTGATCATCCGCGCCGGCAGCGGACTGACCCGCATCTCGATGCTGGCCGCCGTGCGCCGCCGGGTCCGGGAGCAGCAGCCGACGCACTGAACCACAGCCGGGCTCAGGCCCGCTTGACCACCACCGGCAGGACCCGTGCCCCGTTGATGCCCGGGTTGGGGAACCACTCCAACGGGCGCTCCTCGTCGAGCCGGATGTCGGCGTACCGGTCCAGCACGTGCTGAAGCGCGATCTGGCCCTCCATCCGGGCCAGCGGGGCACCGAGGCAGAAGTGGACGCCATGGCCGAAGGAGAAGTGCCGGGTGACGTTCGTCCCGACGAAGCGCTGCGGGTCGAACCGCTCCGGCGACTCGAACGCCTCGGGATCGAAGTTGGCCCCGATGAGCCACGCGGTGACCGGCTTGTGCGCCGGAATCGTCACCCCGTTGACCTCGACGTCGGTGGTCGTCAGCCGGGCCGCGATGGTGAACGGCGGGTGGTAGCGCAGCACCTCCTCGAGCACCGGCGGGATCGCGGTCCGGTCGGCCCGCAACTGGTCGGCGAGCCCGGGTTGCTCGTGCAGCACCCGGACCGTGCTGCCCAGCAGCAGGGTGGTGGTGACGTGACCGGCCAGCAACAGGATGATGAGGAAGGTGACGATCTCCTCGTCCTGGAGACGCTGCCCCTCGACCTCGGCGCGGACCAGGCCGCTGATCATGTCGTCCCGCGGCGTCTTACGCCGGTCCCGAACGTGCTCCCGGAAGTACTCCCCGAGTGGCGCGACCCGCTCCTGCGGCGAGAGCCCGGGCCCGGCGCTCGGGTCGTCCATCGCCCGGGGGTCGAAGATCCTCTCGGTCAGCGTGCGGAACAGGTCACGATCGCTTGTCGGCACGCCCAGCATCTCGGAGATGACGATCACCGGCATCGGGTAGGCAAGCGCCGACACCAGGTCGAACCGCTCCTGGTCGTCGACCGCGTCGAGCAGCTCCCGGGCCACCTCGTGCATCCGGGGCTCCAGCGCCGCGACCGCCTCCCGGGAGAACGCCTGGCCCACCAGGCCGCGGTAACGCCTGTGCATCGGCGGGTCCATCGTGGTCAGGTTGCCGACGCTGAACGCCGAGTCGCCCGAGGCGTACTCGCCGAAGTCGGCCGCGAAAGTGCCGTAGTCGGTCAGCATGCGCTGCACGTCGGCGTGCCGGAACAGTCCCCACATTCCGGTCCGCTCGTCGTACGCGACCGGGTTACGGTCGCGCATGCGGTTGGCCCAACTGACCAGCACCGGCTCGCCCTCGGTCGGCATCGGCATCGGCTCACTCAGTGAATGGTCAACCATCTGGATCCTCCCGGAATGTACCCGGCCAATCGACCGAGGCAACGCCTTCCTATCAGTGGACCCGGAAGTCGCCCCGGCTCAATTTCAATTCCTCTAATGCGCCGGATCGGTAACTCGTAAGGCTCATACAGTTGGCGCGATTTGTCACCGAGATCGCAGTGAGGTAGCACATGACCAGCAGCCAACAACTGGCCGATGACGTACTCGCCTCGCTCGATGTCGGCGCGCAGGCCGAACTCGTCGAGCACAACGGCACCCGGTTGGTCCGGGTGCACCCGGACGGCGATCCGCACGCGTGGCTGGCGGAGCACGTCCCGGACATCCGCAGGGCCCTGCTGAACTACGGCGCCGTCATGGTCAAGCAGGTGCGGACCGACGACGACGCCCACCTGGGCCGGGTCGCCGAGCTCATCGGCGGTCCCACCCTCGACTACACCGAGCGCTCCACGCCGCGCAGTGTGGTGAGCGGCAAGGTCTACACCTCCACCCACTACCCGGCCGACCAGTCGATCCCGCAGCACAACGAGAGCGCATACTCGATCAACTGGCCGGACAACGTCTTCTTCTACTGCGCCCTGGCCTCGGAGACCGGCGGCGAGACGCCGATCGCGGACAGCGCGGCGGTGCTCGCCAACATTCCGGCGGACGTGGTCGAGCGGTTCAGCACCCACGGCGTCATCTACACCAGGGCGTACCACGAGGCGGTCGGCCTGCCCTGGCAGGAGGTCTTCCAGACGTCCGACCGCGACGAGGTCGAGGCCTACTGCGCCGCCAACGAGATCACCACCACCTGGTCCGGCGACATGCTGCGCACCACGCAGCGGCGTCCCGCCGTGATCGACCACCCGCTGACCGGCCGTACCGTCTGGTACAACCAGGCGCACCTGTTCCACGTCAACAACCTGCCGCGCGCGGTGCGCGACAGTCTGCTGAGCATCTACGACGTCGAGGACCTGCCCCGGCACGCGTACTGCGGCGACGGCACCCCGATCACGGACGACGAGTTCGACGCGATCACCGCCGCGTTCCAGCCGCCGGTGCTGGCCGAGCCGTGGGAGACCGGCGACCTGCTGGTGATCGACAACGTGCTGGTGTCACACGGCCGGCGGCCCTTCACCGGTGACCGTCGCATTCTCGTCGCGATGACCAAGCGTCCCGCCGACGCGACCGGTTGGCCCCAGTGACGACCGGAACGAGTTCTGCTGTCCGGTCCGAGCACGCACCTCCCGGCGCGGTGCCCGTCCTGGTGGCACCGGACGGCGCCGGGAGCGCATGGGTCGAGCAGCGGCGGACCGAGATCCGTGCCACAGTGGCCGAATCCGGGGCGGTCCTGCTGCGCGGTCTCGGTCTGGCCGACGTCGCGCAGGTGACCGCGGCCGCGACCGCGCTCGCCGACGAGCTGGCCGTCGAGCGCGAGGGTTTCGCCAAACGGGTCGAGCACTCCCCCGGCGTGTACTCCTCGTCGGTGTGGGCGAGCGACCTGCCCATGTGCATGCACCACGAGCTCAGCTACGCCCGGACGATTCCGCAGCTGATGATGTTCGGCTGCCTCCGGCCGGCGGACAGCGGCGGGACCATCGGCCTCGCCGACGGCGCGGCGATCGCCCAGGCGCTGCCGACCGCGCTCGTCACCCCGTTCGTCCGCGACGGGTGGCTGCTCACCCGCAACTTCTACCCCGAGGCCGGCCTGTCCTGGCAGGAGGCGTTCGGCACGACCGAGCCGGCCGAGGCGGAGGCGTACTGCCGGGACAACGGCATCATCGCCGAATGGCGTGCCGACGGTGTGCTGCGCACCCGGCAACGACGCGCCGCGGTGGTCACCCCGGCCGGCCGACCGGATCCGGTCTGGTTCAACCAGATCGCGTTCCTGAACCGGTGGACCCTCGACCCGGACATCCGCGACTACCTGGTCGGCGAGTTCGGCGTGCACGGCCTGCCCGTCGACACCGCCTACGGCGACGGCCGCTTCATCAACGCGCCGGTCATCGAAGAGATCAACGCGGTGTACGACAGCCACACCGTGCAGGTGCCACTGCGGGCCGGCGACCTGCTGGTCGTCGACAACCTGCGGATGACGCACAGCCGCGAGGCCTACACCGGTCCCCGCGAGGTCGTGGTGGCGATGGGCGACCCGACCGACCGGGCCGGCTGGGATCCCGCCTGGCAGCGGTGACCCGCTGACCACCGAACGCGCCCCGGGGCAGTTGCCCCGGGGCGCCGTTCTGTTCGCGTCTTCCGTTCGCCGCCGTGCCGATCGGCCGGCCGGTCACGATCCGGGACCTCTGGGCCGGCTGGTGCGGCCCAGAGGTCCCGGCGCGACCGCGACGCTCACTCCACCAGGTACTGGCGGAGAATCTGGGCGACCTCGGCGACCGGGCCCGGTTGCAGTAGCTGCCGGTGCTCGCAACGCACGTCGACCGCGTCGATCCGACCACTGACGTACGGCCGCAGTTGCGCCGTCCGCTCGGTGGTGACCTCGGCGGCGGTTGCCGGATCCGCCGCCGCCACGACGAGGAGCAGGTCGCCGTCGAAGACGCCCGGACGGTAGTCCACCACCAGGTCCCAGTTGTTGTTCGTCACCTCGCCGATGCGCAGGATGTGCTGCTCGTCGAAGCTGGCCAGTGAGCTGCCCTCGGCGCGCAGGACCGTCATCACCTCGTCGTGGTCCAGCGGCCCGGTGCCGAACGTGGCCGGGTCGTGGCCGACAAAGTCGAGCAGCGCGCCGAGCACCTTCTCCTCGTCGGCGACCGGGATCTGCCCGGCGACCATCTCACGGGTCATCGGCGGCTGGTCCAGATTGGCCAGCAGGGCGACGCGCTCGCCCCGTGCCTGCAACTGGAGGGCGACCTCGTGGGCCAACAGGGCACCCATCGACCACCCGAGCAGATGGTACGGGCCGTTCGGCTGGACGGACCGGATGACGGTCAGGTACTCCTCGGCCATCTCGGGGATCGAGCGGGGCAGCTCGGCCGGGGCGGAGAGCCCGCGTGCCTGGATGCCGTACAGGCCGACCTCCGCCGGCAGGTGTCGCAGCAACCCGCCGTACACCCAGCTGACACCACCGACCGGGGGCAGGCAGAACAGCGGCGGGCGGGAGCCCCCGGTGCGCAGCGGCAGCAGCAGGCCGAAGCCGTCGCCCTGCCCGGCACCGCCGTCGAGCAGGTCGGCGAGTTCGGCGACGGTCGGCGCCGCGAACAGGCCCCGGTTGGTCAGCGTGCCGCCCAGCGTGCTCCTGATCCGGCTGGTGAGCTGGATGGAGACGATGCTGTCGCCGCCCAGCTCGAAGAAGTTGTCGTCGATGCCGACCCGGGGCACGTTGAGCACCTCGGCGAAGAGTTGGCAGAGCACCTCCTCGCGTGGGGTACGCGGGCCACGGGAGGTGGCCGAGCCACCCGCCGCGGGAGCGGGCAGCGCCGCCCGGTCCACCTTGCCGTTCGCCGTCAACGGCAGGTTCGCCAGCGGCACGACGACGCTCGGCACCATGTACTCCGGCAGTGTCCGGGCGATCCGGGCACGCACGTCCGCCGGGTCGACCGCAGCCGGCACGAGGTAGGCCACCAGCTGTTTGCGCCCCGGCTCGTCCTCGCGGACCAGCACGGTCGCCTGAGTCACGTCCGGATGCTCGGTGAGCGCCGCCTCGATCTCCCCCAGCTCGATCCGCAGGCCGCGGACCTTCACCTGGTGGTCGACCCGGCCGGCGAACTCGAGCTGACCGTCGGCGTTCCAGCGCACCAGGTCGCCGGTGCGGTACATCCGCCCGGCCCGTGGGTCGAACGGATCCGCCACGAAGCGCTGCGCCGTCAACCCGGCCCGCCCGAGGTAGCCCCGGGCCACCCCGGCACCGGCGATGTACAGCTCGCCGAGGACGCCGGCGGGGGTCGGCGCCAGCCGGTCGTCCAGCACGTAGACGCGCATGTTGTCCAGCGGGCGGCCGATCGGAACCGTGTGCGTGACGCTCTCCGCCACGGTCATCCGGTACGACGTCGCGAACGTGGTCGTCTCGGTGGGTCCGTAGCCGTTCGACACCGCGAGGTCCGGGCACGACTCCAGCACCCGACGGACCACCGCGGGCAGCAGTTGGTCACCGCCGGCCCACAGCTCGCGCAGGCCGGCGAAGCAGCTCGGGTCCTGCTCGGCGAGCAGGTGCATCAGCGCCGCGGTGAGCCAGAGCGCGGTGATGCCGTGGTCGGCGACGAGTTGGCGCACCGCCGAGGCATCGAGCTGCCCGGGCGGCGCCAGCACCAGCTCACCGCCGTTGAGCAGCGGCACCCACAGCTCGTAGGTCGAGGCGTCGAACGCCAGCGGCGAGTGCACCAGGACCCGTTCGTGCCCGTCGCGCCAGCGCCGGTCGGCGGTGAGCGCCAGGATGTCGCGGTGCGTCACCCCGATGCCCTTCGGCCGGCCGGTGGAGCCGGAGGTGTAGATGATGTAGGCGAGCTGGTCGGGGTGGGGGTTCCCCGGCAGTTCGATGCCAGCATCGTCGGCGTCGGCGTCGGCGTCGGCGACGAGCACCGGAACGTCGGCGGCGAACGGAAGCGGCATCGAGGCGCTGTCGGCGAGGACCAGCCGCGCGTCGGTGTCGTCGAGGATCAGCTCGATCCGGGCCGCCGGGTATCGACTGTCCAGCGGCACGTACACCGCGCCGGCACGCAGCACCGCGAGCAGCGAGACGATCTGGGTCAGCGAACGCTCCTGCAGCACGGCCACCCGCGACTCCGGCCCGACGCCGGCGGCGACCAACCGACGGGCCAGCCGGTCCGCCCGCGCCGCCAGGCCGGCGGCGCTGAGGATCCGCGCGCCGTCCACCAGCGCGATCGCGGCGCCGGACCGTCGGACCCGGGCCGCGAAGGCCTGCGGCACCGACATGTCCCTCGGGCCGGCGGCGGTGGTGTCGTTGTACTCCTCGACCAACCGGCGTCGTTCCGCCTCGGCCAGCAGCTCGATCTGGGTGATCGGCCGGTCCGGCTCGGCCATCGCGGCGGTCAGCAACAGCACCAGCCGGGCCGCCATCAGTTCGACGGTGGCCCGGTCGAACAACGCGGCGTCGTAGTCGATGACCCCGTCCAGCCCTCTTCCCCCAGCGCCCTCGCCACCGGCGAAGTTGAAGAAGAGGTCGAACTTGGTGACGCCGGACCGCACGGTCAGCGGCGTCATCGACAACCCCGGCAGCGCCAACTCCCCCGCGCCGTCGGCGGTGAGGCTCACCAGCACCTGGAACAGCGGGTTGCGGGCCAGCGACCGGGCCGGGTTGAGCTGCTCGACCAGCCGCTCGAACGGCACGTCCTGGTTGGCGTACGCGGCCAGGTCAACGGCGCGGACCCGGTCCACCAGGGTCCGGAAGTCGGGATCCCCGCTGGTGTCGGCCCGCAGGACCAGCGTGTTGACGAAGAACCCGACCAGGTCGTCGAGTGCCTCGTCGGTACGGCCGGCGACGACCGTGCCGAGCGGAACGTCGGTGCCGGCCCCGAGCCGGGTCAGCAGCGCGGCGACGCCACTCTGCAGAACCATGAACAGGCTCGCCCCGCGTTCCCGGGCGAACGCCGTGAGCCGGGCGGCCAGCGGCGACGGGATCGACACCCGCACCTGGCCACCCCGGTTCCCGGCGACCGGCGGACGGGGCCGGTCGACGGGCAGGCGCAGCTCCTCCGGCAGGCCGGCCAGGGCCCGCGTCCAGTAGCCAAGCTGCTGGCTGATCGGGCTGTCCAGGTCCTCCTCGTCGCCCAGGACGTCGCGCTGCCAGAGGGCGTAGTCCGCGTACTGGACCGGCAGCGGCGGCCACGAGGGCGTTCGCCCGTCGGTCCGGGCCGCGTACGCGGTGGCCAGGTCGCGCCCGAGCGGCCCCATCGACGCGCCGTCGGCCGCGATGTGATGCAGCACCAGCAGCAGGATCGACTCGTGTTCGGTGACGGTCAGCAGGTGCGCCCGCAGCGGCGGCTCGACCGCCAGGTCGAAGCCCCGCAGCGCCAGCCGCTCCAGCACCTCCGGAACCTGCTCCTCGGCGGCGGTGAGCTGGTCCAGCACCGGGCCGCCTCGGCGGCGGACAGGATGCGCTGATGCGGCACCCCGTCGACGTCCGGGTAGATCGTCCGCAGGCTCTCGTGTCGACCGGCCAGATCGGCGAGCGCCCCGCGAAGCGCGGCCACGTCGAGCTCGCCGGTGAGCCGCAGGGCCAGTGGCATGTTGTACGAACCGCTGCTGCCCTCCACGGCATTGATGAACCAGAGGCGCCGCTGGGCGAACGACAGCGGCAGCACAGCCGGGCGCGGTCGGGGTTCCAGCGCCGGCCGGGCGGTCGCGGCGGCGTTCACCCGCTCGGCCAGCGCGGCGACGGTCGGTGCCTCGAACACCGCCCTGATCGGCAGGTCGACGCCCAGGACGGCACGAACACGGTTGACCAGCCGGGTGGCCGACAGCGAGTGGCCGCCCAGATCGAAGAAGACGTCGTCGACCGTGACCGCCGGCAGCCCGAGGACCTCGGCGAACAGCTCGGCGAGCGCCCGCTCCTGCGGCGTGCGGGGGGCTCGTCCACCGGTGCTGACCTCGTAGCGCGGCGCGGGCAGCGCCGCCCGGTCGAGCTTCCCGTTCGCGGTCAGCGGCAACGCGTCCATCGGCACCACCGCGGCGGGCACCAGGTGCTCGGGCAGCCGTTGGCGCAGCCACGCCCGCAGCGCACCGCTGTCGACGGCGGAGCCGGTGACGTAGGCGACGAGCTGCCGCTGGCCAGCCTGGTCGGCGCGGACCAGCACGGCGGCCTGGGTCACGCTGGGATGGTCGACCAGCACACCCTCGATCTCGCCGGGTTCGATCCGATGGCCGCGTAGCTTGATCTGGCTGTCGCTGCGACCGACGAAGTCGAGCGATCCGTCGCCACGGCCGCGCACCAGGTCACCGGTCCGGTACAGCCGCCCGCCCGTGCCGTGCGGGTCAGCGACGAACCGGGTCGCGGTGAGCCCGGGCCGTCCCGCGTAGCCGCGGGCGAGCCCGTCGCCGGCCAGGTACAGCTCGCCGACCACGCCGACGCCGACCGGACGCAGCCGCTCGTCCAGCACGTACAGGCGAACGTTCCACAGCCCGGTGCCGATGGGCGGATGGATCGCCCCCGACAGCGGCGCGCTCATCGACACCGCGACCGTGGCCTCCGTGGGCCCGTACGCGTTGAGCAGCCGCCGATCGCGCGACCAGCGCTCGACCAGCTCCGGCGCGGGTGCCTCACCGCCGACCACGAGCGTGCGCAGGCCGGACAGCGCGACGTCCGGCAGGGTGGTGAGAACGCCGGCCGACACCTGTACGTGCGTCACCTCGGCGGTGTCGATGAGGGTGACCAGGTCGTCGCCGGTCGCAGTCGTCCACCAGGGGCCAGCACCAGCGTCGCCCCGGACAGCAGGGTCATCGCCACGTCGCCGATCGACGGGTCGAACGAGGGCGACACGGCCTGTAGCACCCGGTCGCCGGGTTGGATGGAGAGCCGTTCGGCGTGCGAGCCGGCCAGCGCCGGGAGGCCGGCGTGCGACACCACCACACCCTTGGGGGTACCGGTGGAGCCGGAGGTGTAGATCATGTAGGCCGCGTGCTCCGGCCGCAGCCGCACCGGCGGCGCGGTCGCGGCCCGCGCGGCGACGGCCGCCTCCACCGCGGCGTCGTCCAGGACGATGGTCCGGCCCGTCCAGGCGCCGGAGACCGCTGTGGCCACCGAGGTGACGGTCAGCACCAGTGCCGGCGCGGCGTCCGCGAGCAGCCAGCTCAGCCGCTCGGCGGGCAGCTCGGCGTCGACCGGGACATAGCTGCCACCGGCCCGCCAGACGGCCAACATCGCCGTCAGCCACAGCGCCGAGCGGGGCACCACGACCGCCACCACGGATTCCGGTCCGACGCCCTGATCGGCCAGGTGAACCGCCAGCCGGGTGCTGGCGGCGGCCAGTTCGGCGTACGTCAGCTGCCTCCCGCTGGCGACGTCCGTCACCGCGGTCCGGTCCGGCCAGGCCGGCAGGGCGGCGTCGAACAACTCAGCGAACCCGCCGGACGGCACCGGTCGGACCGGGCCGTGCCACTGGGTCAGCACCTGCTCCCGCTCGGCGGCCGGCAGCGCCTCGGCGTCCGTGACCGGCTGCTGCGGGTCGGCGGCGAACGCTTCGAGGATGCCTTCCAGCCGCTGCGCCAGCAGGGCGACGGTGTCGGCGTCGAAGACGTCGGTCCGGTGGTACAGCCGCACTGAGAGCTGCTGGCCGGTCTGCCCGGAGGCGAGGGCCAGCGGATAGTGGGTGGCATCGCGGATGGTGCCGTCGACCACCCCGAGGCCGTGGGTCGCCTCCGCCAGGCCCCCGACGTCGACCGGGAAGTTCTCGAACACGGTCGCGGTGTCGAACAGCTCGGAGTGGCCGGCCAGCCGCTGGATCTCGCCCAGCCCCAGATGCTGGAACGGCAGCAGGCCCAGTTGCTGCTCGCGGAGCCGGACCAGCACGTCGAGGAGGGTGTCGGCGGGCTCGACGCGAACCCGGACCGGCAGGGTGTTGACGAAGAGACCGACCATCCGGTCGACGCCCGGCACATCCGTCGGACGGCCGTTGACCGTCTCGCCGAAGACCACGTCCCGCCGCCCGGTGAGCCCACACAGGAGCAGGCCCCAGGCCCCCTGAACGACCGTGTTCAGTGTGAGACCGTGCCGACGCGCCTGCGCCCCCACCAGGGCGGTGGTCCGGGCCGGCAGCAGCCGCGCGACCGGGTCGGGCCGCATCGGCGGGCGGTCCCGCCGGGCCGGCGCGACGAGGGTCGGCTCGTCGAGGCCGGCCAGCGCGGCGCGCCAGGCCTCGGCGGCGGCCTGCGGGTCCTGCTCGGCCAGCCAGGCGAGGTAGTTGCGGAACGGCACCACCGGGGGGAGCCCGCTGTCGTCACCGCCCGCGCCGTAGAGCGCGAACAGCTCGCCCAGCATGATCGGGCCGGACCAGCCGTCGAGCAGGATGTGGTGATGGGTCACCAGCAGCCGGTGCTTCTGCTCGCCGGTACGCACCACGATGAACCGGATCAGCGGGGGCCGCCGCAGCTCGAAGCGCTGCGCGAGGTCCGCCGCGGTCAACCTGTCGAGTTCCGCCGCGAGCGCGTCGTCGGCGAGCCCGCGCAGGTCGGTCTCCACCCACGGCACCTCGACGGCACGGTGGATGGCCTGCACCGGTTGTCCGTCACTGTCGGAGCGGAACTCCGCGCGCAGGTTCTCGTGCCGGCGCAGCACCGTCTCGGCCGCCCGGCGCAGCGCGACCCGATCCAGCTCACCGGTCAGATCGAAGACGAGCTGGACGTTGTACAGGTCGACACCGCGCTCGTCGTAGCGGGCGTGGAACAGCAGCCCGGCCTGTAGCGGCGCCAGCGGCAGCACGTCGGGTTCGTCGGCGGCGCCGGAGCCGACGCCGGCCCGGCGGAGAGCGCCGCCACCGCCTCCAGCATCCGGAACCACTCCGTCGCCAGGTCGCGGACCTCCGCCTCGGTCAGCACCTCACGTGGCCAGGTCCAGTGCGCGACAAGGCGCACACCGTCGGCATGGGTGACCGCTGTGGCGTTCACGTTCAGCGCGTGGGGCAGCGCCATGTCCGCGTCCGCCATCCGGCTCAGGTCCGGACCACCGCCCTCGGCCGGTTCGTCCGGGCTGTCCTGCGGCTCGCTCGCCGAGCCGAGGCGGCCCAGGTAGTTGAAGCCGATCTGGGGAGCCGCGAAGCGGGCCAGCACCGGGCCGGTCTGCGGGTTGAGGTAGCGAAGCAACCCGTAGCCCAGCCCGCTGTCCGGGATGTCGGCCAGTTGCCCGGCCACCCTGCGCAGTGCCGCCGCGAGGTCGGGGACCCGGCCGTCCTCCCCCACCACCGTGCCGGGGTCGATCCGGGCGGGGTAGGAGCTGGTGAACCAGCCGACGGTCCGGGACAGGTCGACGTCCGGGAACAGCTCCTCACGCCCGTGCCCCTCCAGATTCACCAGCACGGCGGAGCCCTCGTTGCGGCCGGTCCGGCGGCGCCAGCCCGCCACCGCGAGAGCCAACGCGGTGAGCAGGACGTCGTTCACCCCGACACCGTGCCGGGCCGGAACCGCGCCGAGCAGCGGCTCGGTGATCCCGGCCGGCAGCCGGCACTCGATGAGCCCGGCGGTGCCGAACGTGTCGCGGGCCGGGTCGAGGGGGCGCGTTCCGAGCGGTGGGTCGTCGGTACCGAGCAGCTCCCGCCAGAGCGTCAGCTCGCGCATCCGGTCGGGCTGGTTGGCTTCCACGGCGAGCTGCGCGGACCAGCTCCGCAGCGAGGTGCCGACCGGCGCCAGCTCGACCGGCCGACCGTCGAGGCACGCCGCGAACGCCTCCTGCAGGTCGGGCAGGAGCACCCGCCAGGAGACCCCGTCGATGACCAGGTGGTGGGCGATCACGGCGAGCTGTCCGGGACGGCCCGCCCCGGAGTCGAACCAGACGCAGCGCAGAACCACGCCGTCGTCCGGGCTCAGCTCGCCCTGCGCCGTCGTCACCCACTCGGCCGCCCACGCCTCGAGCGCCGGGTCGTCCGGGTCCTGATCGGAGCCGTCCACGTGCCGCACCACCTGGTCGGCGCGGACCGCGCCGGGCGGCGCGATCGTCAGCGACCAGCCGAAGTCGGGGCCGAGCCGGTGCAGGGTGCAGCGCAGCGCGTCATGGTGGTCAAGCACCGCCTGCACCGCCGCGAGCACACCCGCCCGGTCCAGGCCCGCCGGCACGGGCACCGACATGGTCTGGTTGAAGTGTTCGATCGACCCACCGCTCTCCCGCAACCAGTGCATGATCGGGGTGAGGGGCAGCTCTCCGGTTCCGTCGGTGGACGCGGCCGTGCGGGCCGGTTCCGGCTCGTCCAGCACACCGATCGCCGCCGCCAGCGCGGCCGGGGTCCGGTGGGTGAAGATGTCGCGCGGAGAGAACCGCAGACCGGCCGCCCGGGCCCGACTGACCAGCTGCATCGAGACGATGCTGTCGCCGCCGAGCTCGAAGAAGCTCTCGTCGACGCCGACCCGGGCCAGCCCCAGCACCTCGGCGTACAGGTCGCAGAGCAGCCGTTCGGTAGCGGTACGCGGTGGGCGGGCCGCCGCACCCGCACCGAACTCGGGGGCGGGCAGGGCGCGGCGGTCGACCTTGCCGTTGCTTGTCGACGGAATCGTCTCCAGGACCACGAACGCCGCGGGCACCATGAACTCCGGCAGCGTCGCCACCGCGTGTTCCCGGAGCACCGAGACGCTGATCGAGCGGCCGGCACCGGGAACCACGTAGGCCACGAGCTGGCGACGTCCGGGCTGGTCCTCACGCGCCAGTACGACAGCCTGTTCGACGTCGGCGTGCGCGGTGAGCACCGACTCGATCTCGCCCAGCTCGATGCGGATACCGCGGATCTTGACCTGGGCGTCGCTGCGCCCGGCGTACTCGAGACTGCCGTCCGGCCGCCACCGGGCGAGGTCGCCGGTGCGGTAGAGCCGGGAACCGGGCGGGCCGAACGGATTCGCGACGAAGCGCTCGGACGTCAGACCCGGCCGGTTGGCGTACCCGCGGGCAAGCCCCGGACCGCCGACGTACAACTCCCCCACCACCCCGACGGGCAGCGGCTGCATCCCCGCCGTCAGCACGTAGACCGACGCGTTCCACAGCGGACGGCCGATCGGCGGCACCTCGCCGTGCTCCAGCGGGTCGCTGATGGTGGCGCAGACGGTGGTCTCGGTCGGCCCGTAGGCGTTGACCATCAGTCGGCCCGGTGCGTACCGCGCGACGAGTTCCGGCGCGCACGCCTCACCGCAGGCCATCAGGGCCATGCCGGCCGGCAGGCCGGGCACCGGCAGGGCGGCGAGCGCCACCGGCGGCAGCATGGCGTGGGTGATCCGCCGCTCGGCGAGCAGCGCCGACAGATCCGGGCCGGGCAGCAGCCGCTCCGCCGGGGCCAGCACCAGCGTGGCGCCGGCCAGCAGGGTCGCCGACATCTCCGAGAAGGCGGCGTCGAAACTCGGCGAGGCGAACTGCAGCATCCGGCTGCCTGGCCGGACCTCGAACTTCTCCGCCTCGGCACCACCGAGACTCGCCGCGCCGCGGTGGGTGACCACGACACCCTTCGGCCGCCCTGTCGAACCGGACGTGTAGATCACATAGGCGGCGTTGTCGACGGAGACCGAACGTGGCGACCACGGCGCGCCGGCGGTCGCCGTCGGGTCGTCCAGCAGCAGGACGACGGCGTTCGTCGACGGCAGGGTGGGGGCGAGCGCGCCGGTGGTGAGCAGGGCGGTCGGGGCCGCGTCGGTCAGCACGTAGTCGATGCGCTCCGGGGGATAACCCGGGTCCACCGGCAGATAGGCCGCGCCGGCCTTGAAGACGGCCAGCACCGCGACGACGAACTCCACGGATCGTGGCAGCACCAACGCGACCCGCTGCTCCAGGGCCACCCCGGCGGCGACCAGCCGGGCCGCCAACGCCTCGGCGCGCCGGTTCACCTCGGCGTAGCTGAGCACCAGGTCGCCGTCCTCGACGGCGGGCGCGTCCGGAGTGTCGCGGACCCACCGCTCGAACAGCTCGGCCCAGGTCTGCTCCGGCACCGGGTGTGCCGAGTCGTTCCACTCGACGAGGACGCGGTGCCGCTCCTGCGCCGACAGCAGGTCCAGTCGTCCGGCTGGTTGCCGGGGCGCGGCCACGAAGCCCTCCAGGGCCGACACCAGCCGGGCACCGAGCGCCCGCGCGGTTGCCGCCTCGACCAGGTCCGGCCGGAACGACAGGTGCAGCGACAGCTCCTCGCCGCGCAGCGCCGCGGCCAGGCTGAGCGGATAGTGGGCGGCGTCCTTGACCTCCGCGTCCGCGACACCCAACTCGTCGGCCGAACGCTGCAGGCTCTCGACGTCGATCGGGTAGTTCTCGAAGACCACCAGGGTGTCGAACAGCTCACCGACCCCGGCCAGCCGGGTCACCTCGGCCAGCCCGAGGTGCTGGTGCGCCATCAGCCCGGCCTGCCGCTCCTGCAACTCGCCGAGCAGGTCGGCCAGCGGCGTCGCCGGATCGATTCGCAGCCGGACCGGCAGGGTGTTCACGAACAGGCCGATCATGGCCTCCACGCCCGGAAGCTCGGGCGGACGGCCGGCCGAGGTCGCGCCGAAGAGCACGTCGGAGCGGCCGGTGAGCTGACCGATGGTCAACCCCCAGGCGCCCTGCACGACAGTGTTCACGGTGAGGCCGGCGGTGCGGGCCGCGCCGGCCAGATCCGTGGCGAGACCCGCGCGCAGCGGCAGCGCCACCCGCTCGGGCACCACCGGATCGCGTCGCACGTCGCCGGCCACCACGAGCGTGGGCTCGTCGACCCCGTCCAGCGCGTCCCGCCACGCCGCGTGCGACGCGGCGCGGTCCTGCCCGGCCAGCCAGACGAGGTAGTCGCGGAACGGCACCGGCGCCGGCAGCGCCGAGTCGTCGCCCCGGGTGCCGTACAGCGCGTACACCTCCGCCATCAGCAGCGGCATCGACCAGCCGTCCAGCAGGATGTGGTGCACCGTCAACACGAACCGGTGCTCGTCGTCGCCCAGCCGGATCAGCGCGCAGCGCAGCAGTGGCGCACGGCTCAGGTCGAACCGGGTGGTGCGGTCCTCGGCGAGCACCCGGTCGAGTTCGCTCCCCCGGATCGCGTCCGGCAGGTCCCGCAGGTCGGTCTCGACCCAGTCCGGGTCGACGTCGTCCGCGATCACCTGCACCGGCGGGCCGGACGCGCGCATGACGAACGACGCGCGCAGATTCGGATGCCGGCGCAGCACGGTCCGGATCGCGGCCCGCAGCGCGACGGCGTCGACGGTGCCACGCAGTTCGATGGCGGCCTGGATGGTGTAGACGTCGGGCACCTTGTCGTCGTCGTACTGCGCGTGGAACAGCAGGCCCTCCTGCAACGGCGCCAACGGCAGCAGGTCGGACAGCGCCGGGCAGCCGGCGGCCAGTTGGTCGATCTCGTCCTGCGTCACCTCCAGCAGCGGCACGTCCGAGGGAGCGAGGCCGGCGACGTCCGGCCGGTCGGCGAGCGCCGCCAGGTCGGCGAGGGCGGCGAACCACAGCTCCGCGAGGGCACGAACGTCGGCGTCGGTCAGCAGCTCCGCGGAGTACGTCAGGGTCGCGACGACCCGCTCGCCGTCGGAGGTCTTCTGGACTGCGGCGTTGAGGTCGACGGCCAGGGAGAGCGGCATGTCGGCGTCGGCGCCCGCGAGCTGGCGGACCGGCGCGGTCGAGGGTTGGTCCGGACCGTCGTCGACAGACACCCCGATCCGCCCGAGGTAGTTGAAGCCGACCTGCGGCTCGGCGAGGGCGGCGAGCTGCACCGAGGTCTCCGGATTGAGGTGACGCAGGAGGCCGAAGCCGAACCCCTTGTCGGGTACGCCGCGCAGTTGCTCCTTCACCGCCCGCAGCGCCGCCGACACGTTGGCCGCCGTGCCGTCGTGGCCGCCGCCGGCGTCGAGGCGGACCGGGAACAGGTTGGTGAACCAGCCCACCGTGCGGGAGAGGTCGACTCCGGGGAGGTCGTGGCGACCGTGCCCCTCCATGGCCACCAGCACCGAGGTGCCGGCCCGGTCGGCGCGCCAGCGCGGCAGCGCGAGCGCCAGCGCGGTCAGCAGGATCTCGTCGATCCCCGCGCGGAACATCGTCGGCACCCGTTGCAGCAGCGCGTCGGTGAGCGCGGCCGGCAGCCGCACCGGCAACTGCCGGCCCACGGCGACCACGTCGCGGGCCGGATCGAGCCGACGCGGGGTCAGCAGCGGGTCCGGCGCGGCGAGCACGTCACGCCAGTAACCCAGCTCGGCCACCCGGACCGGGTCGGCGGCCAGCTCGACCAACCGGTGTGCCCAGCCACGCAGCGAGGTGCCCACCTGGTCCAGGAGCACCTCCGCGCCGTCGGCGGCCGCGCGCAGGCCCGCCTCGACGTCGGGCAGCAGGATGCGCCACGACACGCCGTCGACCGCGAGGTGGTGCACGACCAGCAGGAGTTGCCCCGGCGCCTCGGGGCCGGCGTCGAGCCAGACGACCTGGATCATCCGACCGGCGCGTGGGGAGAGCCGCGCCGACGCCGCGCGGATCTGCTCGGCGGCGACCGCGTCGATCCGGGCGGGCGACAGCCCGGTGACGTCGACCCGGCGGACGCAGTCGGCGGGCGAGACCGTGCCGGGCCGGGGCACCTCGAGCGACCAGCGGTCCTCGGCGTCGACGACCAGACGCAGCCGCAGCGCGTCGTGCCGGTCCAGCAGGGCGGCCACCGCGGCCTGTACGTGCGCGCTGCGCAGCCCGGCCGGAACCTGCGTGGACATGGTCTGGCTGAACCTGTCGACAAGCCCGCCACGTTCCCGCAGCCGATGCATGATCGGGGTGAGCGGCAGCTCGCCGACGCCGTCGTCGGTGACGACCGGCGCCACCGCGGCCACCGGTCGGGCGGCCCGGGCCAGCCGTTCCACAGTGCGGTGCGTGAACACGTCCCGGACGCTGAGCACCAGCCCGGCCTTACGGGCCCGGCTGGCCAACTGGATCGAGACGATGCTGTCGCCGCCCAGCGCGAAGAAGTCGTCATCGAGGCCGACCTCGGGTTGGCCGAGCACCTCGGCGACCAGGGCGGCCACCGTCGTCGCCGGTTCGCCGACGGGTGGACGCCGCCGGGGCGCGGTGGGCGCCTCGGGCGCCGGCAACGCGGCCCGGTCGAGCTTGCCGTGCGCGGTCACCGGCAGCGCGTCGAGAACCACCACCGCGGACGGCACCAACTGCTCGGGCGCGAGGCCGCGGGCGTGCTCCAGGATGTCCTCGGTCGTCGGCGCGCGGCCCGGCCGGGCCACCGCGTAGGCGACAGCCGGCGCAGCCCCGGCACGTCCTCGCGGACCACGGCGGCGGCCCGGTCCACGTCGGGATGGTCCGCCACGACCGCCGCGACCTCGCCCAGCTCGATGCGGAAACCGCGCACCTTGACCTGGTCGTCGCCGCGACCCTGGAAGCGCAGCGCGCCGTCGCGGCGCCAGCTGCCCAGATCGCCGGTGCGGTACAGGCGGGACCCGGGTGGCCCGAACGGGTTGGCGACGAACCGCTCGGCCGACAGTCCGGCGCGGCCCAGGTAGCCGCGCGCCAACTGGGCCCCGGCGATGTAGATCTCGCCCGACACGCCAACCGGGACCGGCCGCAGGGCGGCGTCCAGCACATAGATCCGGGTGCCCGCCACCGGTCGGCCGATCGGCACGGTACGCGGCTCCGGGTCGTCCGGAGTCCACGTCATCGAGGTCACCTGGATCGTGGTCTCGGTCGGGCCGTACAGGTTCACCACCCGCACGCCCCAGTCGCGGGCCACGTCCCGGGCGAGCGCCACCGGCAGGGCCTCGCCGCCGGCGAAGACCCGAGCGAGCCGGTGCTGCCCACTCGGTGCCGGCAACGCGGCCAGCAGCGACGGCGGGAACTGCGCGACGGTGACGCCGACCCGCTCGACGAACGCGACCAGGTCGGCCCCCTCCCGGCCCACCTCGGCCGGGGCCAGCGCCACGGCCGCGCCGTTCAGCAGCGGCAGCCACAGCTCCCAGCCGGCCGCGTCGAAGGTCACCGCGGTGCGGGCGAGCACGACGTCGTCAGGCCCCACCGGGTGCGCCGCGGCAAGCCAGCGCAGTTGGTTGGCGAGCCCGGCGTGGGTCACCACGACTCCCTTGGGCCGGCCGGTCGAGCCCGAGGTGTAGATGACGTACGCGACGTTGTCCGGCCCGACCGGGTGCCGGCGCACCGGCTCGTCGCGCCAGGTCTCCGGCCGGTCGGCCAGCACCGGGCGGTCACCGAGTTCGGGCCGGGCGTCCGCCGTCGCGGCACTGGTCAGCACCAGTTCGGGCGCCAGGTCGGCGAGCAGGGCGGCGATCCGGGCGGCAGGCTGCGCCGGGTCGATCGGCGCGTACCCGGCGCCCGACTTCAACACGGCCAGCAGACCGGTCACGAGGTCGGCGGAGCGCGGCAGGGCGACCGCCACCAGCCGTTCCGGACCGGCGCCTCGCCCGGTGAGTTCGCCGGCGAGACGGTCCGAGGCGGCGTCGAGCTCGGCATAGGTCAGGGTGCGCTCGTCGGTGATCACGGCGAGGGCCTCGGGGGTTCGCCGTGCCTGCGCGGCGAACAGCTCCACGACGTTCGCGTCGGTCCGCGCGGTGTCCGTGCTGTTGAACTCGGTCAGCACCAGTGCCCGCTCGTCGGGGGCGAGCAGGTCGATGGTGCCCACCGGCCGCTCGGGCGCGGCGGCGAAGGCGGCCAGCGCCCGCACGAACCGAGCCAGGATCCGTTCGGCGTCCGCCGCCCCGAACGCGTCGTTCAGGTGGTCCAGTCGGACGGTGCAGGTGTCCCCGCGAAGCGTCGCCGCCAGGCTGAGCGCGTAGTGGGTCGCGTCGACGGTGCCGCCGGAGACGGCGCCGAGGCCGGCCGCGGCGCGCTCCAGGTTCTCCGCGTCGAGCGGGTAGTTCTCGAAGACCGCCATGGTGTCGAACAGGACCCCGGAACCGACGGACCGTTGGATCTCGGACAGCCCGAGGTACTGGTACGGCACCAGCTCGGCCTGCCGGTCCTGAAGGGACCGCACCACTTCTCTGACCGGCGTCCCGCCGGCCAGCCGGACCCGGACCGGCTGGGTGTTGATGAACAGACCGATCATCCGCTCGGCGCCGGGCAGCTCCGGCGGCCGGCCCGACACCGTGCCACCGAAGACGACGTCGTCGCGGCCGGTCAGCTGGCCGAGCACCAACCCCCAGCACGCGTTGACGACACTGCTCATGGTCAGCCCGAGTGACCGGGCTCGGGCGACCACCGACCGGGTGAGGTCGACCGGCAGCGTCTCGACAAGCATGCCGGGCAACGCGGATTCGCCACCGGCGGAGTCCCCGTCGCGGTGCGCCCCCAGGTCGGGGGCGACCAGGGTCGGGCCGTTCAGCTCGGCCAGGCAGTTCCGCCAGGCGTCGATGGCCTCGGCCTGATCCTGCGCTGCCAGCCAGGCGAGGTAGTCGCGGTAGGGCGGTACCGGCGGCAGCACGCTCTCGTCGCCGTCGGCGTCGTACAGCGCGAACAACTCCCCGGAGAGCAGCGGCACGGACCAGCCGTCCAGGAGGATGTGGTGGGCGGTCAGCACGAACCGGTACCTGTCGGTGTCCAGCCGACGAGCGTGAAGCGCAGCGGCGGCCGGCTGAGGTCGAAACCCCGGGCCCGGTCGGTGCCGAGCAGCCGGAGCAGCTCTGGTTCGCGCTCGTCCGGCGGCAGGCCGCTGAGATCGAACTCGTCCCAGTCGGGTGCCGCCTCGCGCTGGATGACCTGGACCGGCTCACCCGAGCGGCGGTTCCGGAAGCCGGCCCGCAGGTTGTCGTGTCGCCGCAGCACGACCGCGGCGGCCCGGCGCAGCCGGTCGGCGGACACCTCACGACGCAGGTCCAGCGTGAGCTGGATGACGTAGATGCCGCTCGCCGCCTCCTCGTACAGCGCGTGGAACAGCAGACCCTTCTGCAGCGGGGACAACGGCCACACGTCTGCGAGGCCCGGCTTGGTCATCGTGTTGATCCTCTCCGCGAACAACCGCAGCTCAGATGAGGTCGTCCTCAAATTCGTCGATCTCGTCCTGAGACAGGTCAAGCAGTGCCAGGTCGGAGGGGGTGAAGCCGGTCGCGTCCGACGCCCGGCGTAGCTGACGATCGCCTCCATCGCGGCGAGCCAGCAGTCCGCCAGCAGGCGCACCTCGGCCTCGCTGAGCAACTCGCTCGGCCAGGAGAAGTTGGTCAGCAGCGACACACCGTCCGCCCGGTCCTGGGCAAGCGCGTTCACGCTCACCGTGTAGGCCAGCGGGGCACCGGGGTCGTTGCCGCCACCGATGCTCTCGACCGCCTCGGCGGCGATCGACCAGGCCGCCGGGTCCGCCTGCCCGGTCGGGGCGCTGCGCGTCTCGAACCGGCCCAGGTAGTTGAACCCGACCTGCGGCTGCGGCGCGGTCGCCAGCAACGGAGCGGTCAGCGGGTTGAGGTGACGCAGCAGCCCGTAGCCGACGCCCTTGTCGGGCACCGACCTCAGTTGCTCCTTGACGGCCTTCAGGGCCAACCCCGCGTCCGCCTCGCCCGACCAGACCGGTGCGCCGGTTCCGGCGTCCACACCCGGGTCGAGGCGCACCGGGAACAGGTTGGCGAACCAACCGACGGTACGGGAGACGTCCATCCGGTCGGTCGGCTCCGGGCGGCCGTGCCCCTCCAACCCGACCAGGAGACCGCCGTCGGGCAGGTCACGCTCACCCCGCCACCGGTTGACGGCCAGCGCCAACCCGGTGAGCAGCACCTCGTCGAGGCCCGCGTTCAGGACCACCGGCACCCGGTTGAGCAGCGGCTCGGCGACATCCGCCGGCACCACGACCACGAGTTGCCGGGCCGAGGCGACCACGTCGCGGGTCGGATCCACCCGGCGCGCCGCGAGCAGCGGATCGGGTGCCGCGCCGACACCACGCCAGTACTCGAGCTCGGCGGCCCGGGCCGGGTCCTCCGCGCTCTCGGCCAGCTGCCGGGCCCAGGTGCGGAACGAGGTTCGGCTCCGCTCGAGCTGAGGTTCGGCGCCGGCGACCACCGCGTCCCACGCGGTGCGCAGGTCCTCGTTCACGAACCGCCAGGAGATGCCGTCGACGACCAGATGGTGAACCATCAGCATCAGCCGACCGGAGGTCTCGGGGCCGGCGTCGAACCAGACCGCGCGCACCATCACCCCGTCGCGCGGCGCGAGCGCCGTACGGGCCCGCGCCTGCTCGGCGGTGACCACGGCGAGCAGGTCGTCGCTCGGCACACCGGCGGTGTCCACCCGGTCGATGATCTCGGCGGCCCGGACCGCGCCCGGCTGGGCGATCTCCAGCTTCCAGCCACCGCTGCCCGGGCCGCCGCGGAGCCGGGCCCGCAGCACGTCGTGGTGGTCGAGCAACGCCTGCACGGTGGCGGCCAACCGGGTGGCATCGCAGCCGATCGGCAACTGCAGCAGGTTGGCCTGATGCACCCCGTCGATCGGTCCGCCCCGCTCCAGCAGGTCCAGCATGATCGGCGTGACCGGCACCTGACCGAGCGCGTCCTCGGGTCGCTCGACCGCCGACGGCTCGTCGGTGAGCGTCCGGGCCACCCGCGCCACGCCGCGGACGGTTCGCTCGGCGAAGACCTCGCGCAGGGTGAAGGAAAGTCCGATCTTGCGGGCCCGACTCGACAGCTGGATCGAGACGATGCTGTCGCCGCCCAGCTCGAAGAAGTCGGCGTCCGGGTCGATCGACTCGAGCCCGAGCACCTCGGTGAAGATTCCGGCGAGCACCCTCATCCGCTCGTCCATGTCGAACTCCGGGACGGTGTCGTCCGGCTCGTGCGCCGTCGACGCGCGCTCCGCCGTGGCGGTGGGCCGCCAGCGGTCGAGGCCCCCGCCGTCCAGGTCACCGACCGGGCGGTCGGGATCGACGGCCAGCTCGGCCAGCAGCGACCGCAGCCCGGCGACGAACCGGTCGACCTCCTCGGTCCGGAACATGTCCGGCCGGTACCCGAGCCGGAACCCCATCTCCGCACCGGCCAGGCCGGCGTCGAGGGTCAGCAGGTAGTGCGTCGCGTCGCTGGTGTGCAGCCCGGCGACGCGCACCTCCATACCGCTCTCGGGGTCGTCCCCCGCCCCGGCCGGCATGTTCTGGAACACCACCAGGGTGTCGAACAGCTCGCCCTGCCCAACCGAGCGTTGCAGGTCCACCAGGCGCACGTGCTGATGGTTGACCAGCGCCGTCTGGCGTTCGCGCAGTCGCCGCAGCGCCTGGCCGACCGACTCGGCGGGATCCAGCGGCACCCGGACCGGGACGGTGTTGATGAAGGAACCGACCATCCGCTCGACGTCGGGCACCTCGGGCGGACGGCCGGAGACGGTCGCCCCGAAGACGATGTCGTCCTGCCCGGTCAGCCGGCGCAGCAGCAGGGCCCAGGCGAGCTGCACAACGGTGTTCATCGTGACGCCCTGGCCGGCCGCGAGCGCCACCAGCGCGGCCACCTGGTCACCGGGCAGGTCGACACTGACCTTGCCGGGCAGCACCGAGGCACGGTGCGGGTCGTGGTCGGCGAGCAGGCTCGGCCCGGCCAGGCCGTCCAGCTCCTGCTCCCAGGCCAGCCGCGTCGCGTCGCCATCCTGCACCACCAGCCAGGCGAGGAAGTCCCGGTAGGCCGGTGCCGGCGCGACGCCGTCCGCGCCGGCCGCGTACAGCCGCTGCAACTCGTCGATGACGATCGGGGTGGACCAGCCGTCGAGCAGGATGTGGTGCAGGTTGATCGCCAGGCGGTACCGGTCCGGACCCAGCCGCAGCAGCAGGCAGCGCAGCAGCGGCGGGTCGGCCAGGTCGAACCGGTGCGCCCGGGCCGCGGTCAGCTGCCGGTCGAGTTCGGCGGCCCGCTCGGCGTCGTCGAGACCGCCCAGGTCAAGGTACGACCACGCCGGCCGCGCCGCACGGGGAATGACCTGGTAGGGACGGTTCAGCCCGTCCTGGAGGAAGCCGGCCCGAAGGTTCGGGTGGCGCCGCAGCAACGCCAGCACCGCGTCCCGCAGCCGATCCGGCTCCACCGGTCCGTGCAGGTCGATGCCGAGTTGCAGGTTGTAGACGTCGACCCCGTGCTCGTCGTAGAGCGCGTGGAAGACCATCCCCTCCTGTAGCGGAGTGAGCGGGAGCACGTCGTGCAGGTCCGGGCGTGCGTGGACCAGTCGGTCCACGTCGGCCTGGTCGATGGCGACGAGCGGGAAGTCCGACGGGGTACGAGCGATGGTGTCGTCCTGCCGGCCGTGCTCGGCCAGCTCGGTCACCACCTCCCGCCACGTCGAGACGAACTCGTCCACCTCGGCCTCGGTGAACAACCCGGCCGGCCACGACCACCGGCTGTACAGGCTCGGGCCGTCCGGTCCGTCCAGGGCGGACATCTGTACGGCGAGCGCGTGCGTGACCGGGACGTCCGAGTGGTCGACGCTGCCGGCCAGGGCCTCGTCGTCGGCCTCCCAGGCGCCATCCACCGGTGCCTCGGAGCCGACCGTCCGCCCCAGATAGTTGAAGGCGATCTGCGGACTGGCGAGCTGGGCCAGCACCGGCGCGGTCTGCGGGTTGAGGTGTCGCAGCAGGCCGAAGTGGAAGCCGTGCGCGGGCAGCGTCGCGAGCTGCTCCTTGACCCGCTTGATGGCAGCGCCGAGGTCGGCTCCGTCGGTCAGCGACCGCAGCCGGACCGGCGCGTACGCGGTGAACCAGCCGACCGTGCGGGACAGCTCGGCGCCGTCGATCTCCTGGCGTCCGTGCCGCTCGACGTCGACCAGCACACCATCGGTACGACCGCGTCCCCGGGCGGCGCTCCACCGTTCGACAGCCACCCCGAGGGCGGTCAACAGGATGTCGGCCGCGCCGGTGGCGTAGCGGGCCGGCAGTCGGGTCAGCAGCGGTTGCGCCTCGTCGGCCGGCACCGTGAGTTCGACCGAGCGCAGCGCGCCGGTGACGTCCTGACCGCGGTCGAGCGGTCGGTGCGCCAACTGTGGATCGCCGGTGCCGAGCAGGTCGGTCCAGACCGGCAGCTCGTCCAGCACCTCCGGCCGGCTCGACCGGGCCACCAACTTCTCCGCCCAGGCCCGGAACGAGGTGCCGATCGGCGCCAGCGCCACCGGTCGTCCGGCGCTGACGGCCTCGTAGGCCTCGCGCAGGTCGGGTAGGAGGATCCGCCAGGAGACCACGTCGACCGCCAGGTGGTGCACGACCAGCAGGAGCTGGGACGTGCCGTCCGGTCCCGCGTCGAACCAGACGGCCCGCAGCACCTCGCCGCGCTCGGGGTCGAGCCCCTGCTGCGCCTGCGCCTCCGCGGTCCGCAGCGCCTCGGTCAGCGCCGCACCGGACAGGCCGTGCACCGGCACCCGGCGCAACAGCCCGTCGGCGAGACCGGATTGCTGCGGTTGGGTTTCCAGGCTCCACAGTTGGTTGCCGCCCCGACGCGTCAGCCGCAGTCGCAGCATGTCGTGGTGGTTCACCAGCGCCTGTAGCGCCGTGGTCAGCCGGTCCTCGTCGCAGCCCGCCGGCAGGCGCAGCATGACCTGCTGACTGAAGCGGTCGACCGGGCCACCCCGCTCACGCATCCAGTGCATGACCGGCGTCAGCGGCACCGCGCCGATTCCGTCCGCGTCGCCTTCCTGCCGGGTGGACGTGTCAGTGCTGGCGGCGGCCGCGAGATCCCCGATGGTGCGGTGGCGCAGCACGTCGCCGGCGGTGAACCGGATACCGGCGCGCCGCGCCCGGCTGACGAGTTGGATGGACACGATGCTGTCGCCGCCGAGGTCGAAGAAGCCGTCGTCGATGCCGACCGAGGCCACCCCGAGCAGCTCGCCGACCAGCGTGCAGAGCACCTCCTCGGTGCGGTTGCGTGGCGGCCGGGCGCCGTCCGTACTGGCGATCACGGGTACCGGCAGGCCGGCCCGGTCCACCTTGCCGTTCGGGGTCAGTGGCACCGCGTCGAGCACCACGACGACTGCCGGGACCAGCTGCTCGGGCAGCCGGTCGTGCAGCCAGGCCCGCAGGTCGGCGCCGGTCACCCCGTCGCCGGCGGTGACGTACGCGACGAGCTGCCGTTGCCCCGGCTGGTCCTCACGCACCACGGCGACCGCCTGGGCCACCGCGGCGTGCCCGGCCAGGACGGCCTCGACCTCACCGAGTTCGATCCGATGCCCTCGGATCTTCACCTGGTTGTCAGCGCGGCCGACGAACTCCAGCTCCCCGCCGGCACGCCAGCGCACCAGGTCCCCGGTGCGGTACATCCGGGCCCCGACGGCGCCGAACGGCTCCGCGACGAAGCGTTCGGCGGTCCGGCCGGGCAATCCGAGGTAACCACGGGCGACGCCGTCACCGGCGATGTACAGCTCGCCGACAGTGCCGACACCGACCGGCTGCAACCGGGCGTCCAGCACGAACAAGCGGGTGTTCCACAGCGGGGTACCGATCGGCGGGTGCTCCGCGCCGTCGAGCGGGGCGCTCATCGACGCGGCGACCGTCGTCTCGGTCGGGCCGTACACGTTAAGCAGTCGCCGGCCCCGCGACCATCGGCCCACCAGCTCCGGCGCCGCCGGCTCGCCGCCGACGACGAGGGTGCGAAGGCTGCTCAGTGGTACGTCGGGAAGCGTCCCGAGCACACCGGCGGTGACCTGCAGGTGGGTGATGCCGTGCCGGTCGATCAGATCGGTCAGCTCCTCGCCGACGGGAAGCCGGGACCCCGGGGCCAGCACCAGCGTCGCGCCGGACAGCAGGGCCGTCGCCAGGTCGGCGATCGACACGTCGAACGACGGTGAGACGGCCTGCAACACCCGGTCGCCCGGGGCGATGCCGAGCCGCTCGGCGTGCGCGCCCGCCATGCTGGCGAGGCCGGTGTGCGTTACCGCCACCCCCTTGGGCACGCCAGTGGACCCGGAGGTGTAGATGAGGTAGGCCGCGTTGGAGGCCAGCACCGGCAGCGTCGACTCGACCGGCGCGCCCGCCGCCACCTGGGCGGCGACGCGCGGCTCGTCCAGGATGACGCAGCTACCCGCCCACGCCTCGGTGACGGCCGTCTCGACCGCGCCCAGAGTGAGCACCACCTCGGGCGACGCGTCGGCGAGCAGGGTCCGCAGCCGCTGCGTGGGCAGCGCGGTGTCGATGGGCAGGTACACGCCGCCGGCCTGCCAGACCGCCAGTACGGCGGTCAGCCAGGACACCGACCGGGGTACGGCGACCCCGACGACCGACTCGGCGCGCACGCCCAGGCCGGTCAGGTACGCCGCGAGCCGGTCCACGTCGGCCGCCAACTCGGTGTACGACAGCGTGGCTCCGGTCGTCGCGTCCACCACGGCCGGCAACTCCGACCATGCGGCGGGACGCTCGGCGAACAGTGCCGCCATCGATCCCGATGACACCGGGCGGGTGGCGGCGCCCCACTCGACGAGCACCCGCTCGCGCTCCGCCGCCGGCAGCAGGGGCAGGTCGTGGACCGACACCTCCGGCTGAGCGGCGGCAGAGCGCAGCAGCGTGCCGAGCGCGGCGGCCAGCCCCTTGATGGTGCCCTGGTCGAACAGCTCGGTGAGGTAGTTCAGCCGGCCGCGCAGACCGGCCGGCCGGCCCTGCGCGTCGAACTGCTCGGCGATCTCGACGCACAGCTCCGCCTTGGCGGCGGCGTTCTCGACGGTGACCGGTTCGACGGTCAGCCCGGGCATCTCGAGTCGTGCCGGCAGGTTGTTCTGGAATACCAGGAACACCTGGAAGAGCGGGTTGTACACGGTCGACCGGCCGGGCCGCAGCGCGTCGACGAGCTGTTCGAACGGCAACTCCTGGTGGGAGTACGCGGCGAGGTCGCTGGCCCGGACCCGGGCCAGCAGTTCGACGAAGGTCGGCTCGCCACCGGTGTCGGTCCGCAGGACCAGGGTGTTGACCAGGAACCCGACCAGTTCGTCGAGTTCGGGCTCGGTACGCCCGGCGACCGCGGTACCGATCGCTATGTCGGTCTCCGAGCCGGAGCGGGCCAGCAGAACGGCGAGCGCGGCCTGGAGCACCATGAACAGCGTGACGTGGTTGGCGCGGGCCAACTCGGCCAGGCGCTCGTGCGACTCCGCGTCGAGCGCGAAGTCGACGGTGTCGCCGGCCGTTCCGGTCTGCCCGGACCGGGGCCGGTCGGTCGGCAGCGGCATCTCGTCCGGCAGGCCCTCGAGCGCGCTGCGCCAGTGGTCGAGCTGCTGGTCGCCGAGGCCCTCCAGCAGCTCCCGCTGCCAGAACGTGTAGTCGGCGTACTGCACGGCCAGCGGGGTGAACGACGGCGGGTGGCCGGCGTGCCGAGCCGTGTACGCCACGGACAGGTCCCGGGCCAGCGGGGCGTTGGACCAGCCGTCGGTGGCGATGTGGTGCACGGTCAGCAGCAGCACGTGCTCGTCCGGACCGCAGGCGAACAGCGTGGCCCGCAGCGGCAGCTCACCGGCCAGGTCGAAGCCGCGATCGGCGGCCTCGGCGAGCGCGACGTCGAGGTCGTCCGGCCCGGTCACCACCTGCTCCACCACCGGCAACTCGACGTGCTCCACCGGGAGGATCCGCTGGTACGGCCGGCCGTCCTGGTCCGGGTAGACGGTGCGCAGGCTCTCGTGCCGACCGACCACGTCGTTGAGCGCCGCGGCCAGCGCGTCCCGGTCGAGCCGGCCGGTCAGCCGGATGCCGATCGGAACGTTGTAGGCGCCGCTGGGGCCGTGCAGCCGGTTGAGGTACCACAGTCGCAGCTGCGCCGACGACAGCGGAATCCGCTCCGGTCGCGGACGCGGTACCAGCGCGGGTCGCACCGCGTCGCCGAGCGGGCTCGCGGCGAGACGCGCCGCCATGCTGCCCGGCGTCGGCGCGTCGAACACCGCCCGTACCTCCAGCGCGGGGCTGAGCGTCGCCCGGATCAGGCTGGTCAGCCGGATCGCGCTGAGGGAGTTTCCGCCGTGGCTGAAGAAGTCGTCGTCGACGCCGACCTCGTCGACGCCGAGCACCTCCGCGAACAGGCCACAGAGGATCTCCTCCTGCGGCGTGCGGGGGGCCCGGGCATCGGCCGCGGTGGTGAAGTCGGGCTGCGGGAGGGCGGCCCGGTCGAGCTTGCCGTTCGCGGTCAGCGGTAGGGCGTCGAGCACCAACACGGCGTCCGGGACCATGTACGCCGGCAGCGCCTCGGCCAGCCGGCTCCGCAGGGTCGCCGGGTCCAGCCGGTGCCCGGCGGCCGGCACCGCGTAGGCGACCAGCGCGGCGTCGTCGGCGCGGTCGGTGCGGACGATGACGGCCTGGCCGGCCACCCCCGGGCAGGCGGCCACCGCGGCGGCCACCTCGCCCAGCTCGATCCGGAACCCGCGCAGCTTGACCTGGTCGTCGGCCCGGCCGACGAAGACCAGATCGGGCCGGTCCGGGTCGGCGTCCCGGCCGGGCACCCAGCGGGCCAGGTCACCCGTGCGGTACATCCGCTCGCCCGCCGGGCCGAACGGGTCCGGGACGAACCGCTCGGCGGTGAGCGCGGCCCGGTTGAGGTAGCCGCGGGCCAGACCCGAGCCGGCCAGGTAGAGCTCACCCGCGGTGCCGAGCGGCACCGGGCGCAGGCGGGCGTCCAGCACGTAGGTGCGGGCGTTGCCCTGTGGACGGCCGATCGGCACCGGGCCGGCCAGCGCGGGAGCCTCCGGTTCGATCAGGAACTCGGTGCAGTTGACGGTGGCCTCGGTCGGCCCGTAGACGTTCCACACCCGGGCGTTCGGGTGCTCGGCGCGCCAGGACTGCAACGCCTCGCCGTTGAGCGCCTCGCCGCCGAGGAGCAGTTCGGTGCTGGGCGAGAACCGCGCCGGCAGCGCCGCGAGCAGCGGCAGGTGGCTTGGCGTGGCCTTCATGAAGGTGGCCGGAGTGTCCGCGAGGCGGCGGCCGACCTCCGGGTCGTCGTGCAGCTCGGCGAGCAGCACGGTGCCGCCGACGACCAGGGGGGTGAACAGCCCGGTGACGGTCAGGTCGAACGACACCGGGGAGTGCACGATGGTCAACCCGGTGGCACCCGGGTAGGTCTGCCCGGTCCAGGTCAGGTAGTCGACCACCGAACTGTGCGTGACCACCACGCCCTTGGGCCGTCCGGTGGAGCCGGAGGTGTAGATGACGTAGGCGGGGTGCCGCACATCCAACGGGGCGATCCGCTGCCCGTCGGTCGGGTCGGTGGTCGGCTGTTCCCGGGTCGCGCCGGCGACGCCCGGGGCGTCGAGCACCAGCCGCGGCACGTCGGTGCCGGGCAGCTGTCCGTCGATCTCGCGGTTCGTGACCACCAGCGCGGGGGCCGCGTCGCCCAACATGTAGGCGATCCGCTCCGCGGGATAACCCGGATCGATCGGCACGTACGCCCCGCCGGCCTTGAGCACCGCCAGCAGGGTGACCACCAGCTCCGGGGACCGGTCCAGGGCGACCGCGACCAGCCGCTCCGGGCCGACGCCACGGGCGATCAGCTCGTGGGCGAGGCGGTTGGCGCGCGCGTTCAGCTCGGCGTAGGACAGCTCCGCGCCGGCGTGCACCACCGCGGTCGCCTCGGGCGTGCTGGCCACCGCGGCCTGGAAGAGCTCGACGACGGTGACCGGCGGGACCGGGACGATCGGCCCCCGCCACGCGGCGTCGCGCGGCACCTCGCCGGCGGCCGCGTCGAGCTGGCCGACCGGGGTGTGCGGCGCGGCGACGAACGCCTCGATCAGCTGGTTGAACCCGACGGCGGCGGTGCTGACGGCGGCGGCACCGATCACCTCCGGCTGGAAGTACCAGTTCACCAGCATGCGGCGTTGCTCGTGCATCACCACGATGCCCAGCGGGTAATGGTTGTCGCCCCGGGTGTCGACGTCGGTCAGTTCGAGGCCGGCCACCACATCGGTGGTCGCGGTCGGGAAGTTCTCGAAGACCACAGCGGTGTCGAAGAGGGTGGACAGGCCGGCCAGCCGTTGCAGGTCGGTCAGTCCGAGGTAGTGGTGGGCGAGCAGCTCCGCCTTGCGTTCCTGCAGCTCGGTGACGATGGCCAGGAGCGAGCGTTGCGGGTCGACGCGCACACGTACCGGCACGGTGTTGCTGAAGAGGCCGACCATGCGCTCCACGCCGGGCAGGTCGGCGGGCCGACCGGAGACGGTCTCGCCGAACAACACGTCGTCACGCCCGGTGAGGCGGCCGAGCAGGATGCCCCAGAGACCCTGCACCACGTTGTTGACGGTGAGGCCTTCCCGGCGGGCGGCGGCGAACAGCTCGGCCGCGAGTTCGTCGGGAACCGTCGACTCCAGGCGCTGCGGCAGCCCACCGTAGCCGTGGCCGCCGTCACCGAGCAGGCTCGGTTCGGCGACCCCGTCGAGGGCCTGCGCCCAGGCTCGCTCCGCCACGGAGCGGTCCTGCGCGGCCAACCAGGAGAGATAGTCGCGGTACGGCTCCACCGCCGGCAGCTCCGCGCCGGCCTCGCCGGCGGTGTAGAGCTCCAGCAGCTCCCCGGTCAGGATCTGCAACGACCAGCCGTCGAGGAGCATGTGGTGCGCCCCCATCAGCAGCCGGTGCAGGTCGTCACCGATCCGGATGAGGGTGAAGCGCAGCAGCGGTGGGCTCTGCAGGTCGAAGCGGTGGACCCGCTCGGCGTCGAGCAGCCGGTCCAGTTCGACAGCGCGCTCCGCCTCGGTGCGGTCGCGCAGGTCGATGGTGGTCCAGGGCACCTCCACCGTCGCGGGGATGACCTGCACCGGGCGGCCGTCCTCGGTGTAGGCGATCCCGGCGCGCAGGTTGTCGTGCCGTCGCACCAGGGCGTCCGCTGCGGTGCGCAGCGCGGCGACGTCCAGGTCGCCCCGGATGTCCATCGCGGCACGGGTGATGTAGACGTCGGCGGCGGACCGGTCGTACTCGGCGTGGAAGAGCAGCCCTTCCTGGAGCGGAGAGAGCGGCAGCACGTCGGTGAGGCCGGGATGCGCGTCCGCCAGCCGGTCCAGCTCCGCCTGTGACAGTTCGAGCAGCGGCAGGTCGGACGGGCTCAGCGCGCTGAGCGCCGGACCGTGCGCGACGTGCCTGGCCAGCACCTCGATCGCCCGGAACCAGGCGTCAGCCAGCCGTCGGGTCTCCTCCTCGCCGAGGTGACCGCTGGCCCAGGTCCAGGTCGCCTTGAGGACGTAGCCGTCGGGGCCGGGCACGGTGACCGCGTTGAGCATCATCGCGTACGGCATCGGCATCGCCGGGTCGGGATCACCGCCGATGCCCTCGTCCTCCACGCCGTTGTCGACGCGGCCCAGGTAGTTGAAGGCGATCTGCGGCTGGGGCAGCCGGGCCAGGACGGCGGCGGCGCGGGGGTTGAGGTACCGCAGCAACCCGTAGCCCAGACCGCTGTCCGGGATCGCTCGCAGCTGCTCGCGCACCGCCCGCACCGCGGCGGTCAGGGCGGCGCCGGTCAGTGTCCCGCCGGTCCGCGGGCCCGGATCCAGGTGCACCGGGTACAGGCTGGTCAGCCATCCGACGGTCCGGGACAGGTCGGTGCCGGCGACGCTCTCGTCCCGGCCGTGTCCCTCCCGGGCGACCAGCACACCGGTCCCGGTGCCCTGGTGGGACGAGCTGGATCGGGCCCGCCAGTCCGCGACGGCCACGGCGAAGGTGGCCAGCAGCACCTCGTCGATCTCGGCGTGCAGGGCGGCCGGCAGCGGGCCGAGTAGCGTCCGGGTCACCGTGGCCGGCAGCGTCACGGTCAACGAGCGGGCGGTCGCCGCCGTGTCGGTGCTCGGGTCGAGCGGCCGGTCCACCAGCAGCGGATCCGGGCAGCTCAGGATCTGCCGCCACAGCGGCAGCTGCCGGATGGTGCCCGGCTCGGCGGCGAGTGCGATCAGGTGCTGCGCCCAGCTTCGCAGCGAGGTTCCCACCGGCGCCAGTCGCACGGCCTCGCCGGCCTCCAGCGCGGCGAACGCCTCCGCGAGGTCGGGCAGCAGGATCTGCCAGGAGACCGCGTCGACGGCGAAGTGGTGCACGAACAGCAGCAGCCGTCCGGGGGTGTCGGCACCGGCGTCGAGCCAGACCGCCGACAGCAGCCGGCCCGCTGCGGGAGCGAGTCGGGAGATCGCCTCGTCCGACGAGCCCACCGGGGCGGTCGGGTCGTCGACCCGGACGTGGTCCAGGCAGTCCGCGGCCCGCACCGTTCCGCGCGGCCGCACCTCGAGGCTCCACTCGTCGATCTCCTCGAGCCGGTTCAGCCGCAGGCGCAGGGCGTCGTGGTGGTCGATCAGCGCCTGGAGGGCCGCGGCGACCTGGTCCCGGCTCAGTCCGGCCGGCACCGGCGCGGGCATCGCCTGGTGGAAGCGGTCGATCGGGCCGTTCTGGTCGTGCACCCAGTGCATGATCGGCAGCACCGGGACGGAGCCGGTGCCGTCGTCGCTGACCGGCGCCGCCGGCGCCTCCGGCTCGGCTGGCGGCGTCGACTCCGCGATCGCCTCGGCGAGACCGGCGACGGTCTTGCGGGTGAACAGGTCGCGGGGGCTGATCCGCAGCCCGGTCTTGCGGGCGCGGCTGACCAGCTGGATGGAGATGATGCTGTCGCCGCCGAGCTCGAAGAAGTTGTCGTCGATGCCTACCGTGGGCACCTTCAGGACCTCGGCGAAGAGCTGGCAGAGCTGCTCCTCCAGCGGGTTGCGAGGCTGCCGCCCGGTGCTCGACGGCTCGGTCTCCGGCTCCACCAGCGCGGCCCGGTCGAGCTTGCCATTCTCCGTCACCGGCAGCGCGGCGAGCGCAACCACCAGTGCGGGCACCATGTATTCCGGCAGCAGCTCGCCGACGTGCGCCCGCAACACCTCCGGGTCGACGACGTCCTGCGCCGTGGGCACCACGTAGGCGACCAGCTGCGGCTGGCCACCCGAGGCCGACCGGACGATCACCGCGGCCTGATCCACCGAGGGGTGCCGGGCCAGCGCCGACTCGATCTCGGCGAGCTCGACCCGGAACCCACGGATCTTGATCTGGTGGTCGCTGCGGCCGAGGAACTCCACGAGACCGTCGGCCCGCCAGCGCACCACGTCACCGGTCCGGTACATCCGGGCGCCGCCATCCTCGAAGGGGCAGGCGACGAAGCGGTGCGCGGTCAGCCCGGGGTGGTGCAGGTATCCCCGCGCCAACCGGCCGCCGGAGACGTAGAGCTCACCCGCGACACCCGGCGGGGTGGGGCGCAGTTCCGCGTCGAGCACGTAGACCCTGGTGTCCCGTACCGGCCTGCCGATCGGCGGTGGGTCGGACAGCCCGTCCAACGGATCGCTGTAGCTGACCGCGACGGTGTTCTCGGTGGGGCCGTACCCATTGGTCATCTGCCGTCCGCCGGACCATCGGCGAACCAGTTCGGCGGGCACCGCCTCGCCGCCGACGATCAGGTGCCGCAGGTCGGGCAGCTCCGTGGCCGGCGCGCTGGCCAGCACCGCCGGCGGGATGATCGCGTGCGAGACGCGACGCTCCGCCATCAGGGTGGCCAGCGGTTCGCCGGCGAGGGTGACCGGCGGCGGCACGACCAGGGCGGCGCCGGACAGCAGGGTCACGGTGAGCTCGAGCACCGACATGTCGAAGCTCGGCGAGCAGAACTGCAGCACCCGGCTGCCGACGCCCAGCCCGAACATGCTGATCTCGGTAGCGACGAAGTCAGCCATGCCGGCATGGCTGACCACGACGCCCTTCGGCTCGCCGGTCGAGCCGGAGGTGTAGATCAGGTACGCCGGGTTCGTCACCCGCAGCGGCACCGCTCGCTCGCCGTCACCGATCGGGCCGGCGTCGTACCCGGCGATCGCGGCCTGGACCGCCGGATCGTCGAGCACCACGACGGTCGCGCCCGGGGTGGGCGGGAGCGTGTCGACGAGAGCCGCGACGGTGAGCACCACCGCGGGGCGGGCGTCAGCCAGCATGTACGCGAGCCGCCCGGTCGGGTACTCGGGATCGAGCGGGAGGAACGCGGCACCGGCCTTCAGCACCGCGACCGTGGTCGACGCCGACTCCACCGAGCGGTACAGCATGAACGCGACGACGTGCTCGGGCCGCACGCCGAGCGTCATCAGGTGCCGCGCCAACTGGTTGGTGTTGGCGTCGAGCTCGGCGTACGTCAGCGACCGTCCGGCGGACTCCACCGCGACCGCCGCCGGATTCTCCGCGACCCGCTCGGCGAACAGCGCGGGGAACGTGGCTCGGGCCCGGGGCTCGCCGGTCTCGTTCCAGTCGGCCAGGATCCGGCCACGCTCCGCGGACGACAGCAGGTCGACCCGATCCACCGGCATCGTGAGGTCGGCGGCCATGGCGGTGAAGGCGCGCCGCAGCCGCTCGCCGAACCGCTGGACGTCGGCGGTGTCGAACATGTCCGGCCGGTAGCGCAGTTGCAGGCGGAGCTGCCCGTCCAGCACGTGCACGTTGGCGTAGAGGGGGTAGTGACTCGAGTCGAGCACGTCGAAGTGCACGATGTCCAGGTCGCCGGCGATCTTCTGGGCGGCGTCGAGGTCGAACGGGAAGTTGTCGAAGGCGACCGAGGTGTCGAACAGTTCGCCCTGCTGCCCGGCGACACGCTGCACGTCGGCCATGCCGAGGTACTGGTAGGGCAGCAGATCCTGCTGGTCGCGCTGCACCTGCTCGAGCATCCGCAGCAGCGAGGTGCCGGGCGCCAGGCGGACCCGCGCCGGCAGCGTGTTGATCAGCATGCCGACCATCCGCTCGACACCGGCGATCTCGGGTGGCCGGCCGGCGACGACCGTGCCGAAGACGACGTCCCGCGCGCCGGTCAGCGCGCCGAGCAGCATCGCCCAGGCGCCGTACACGGCCGTACCCATGGTCAAGCTGTGCCGGCGCAGGTTGGTGGCGAGTTCGGCGGTGACGTCGGCCGGGACTGTGACAACGACCTCCTCCGGCACCACGGCGGTACGGTTCGGCTCGACCGCGGTGAGCCGGGTCGGTCCGTCCATACCGGCGAGGGCGGCCTGCCACGCCGCCTCAGCCTTGCCGGAGTCCTGCCGGTTGAGCCAGGCCAGGTAGTCACGGAACGGCACGACCGGGGTCAGCCCGACCTCGGCGCCGGCCTGCTGGTAGAGCCGGAACAGCTCCTCCAGCACGAGCGCCATCGACCACCCGTCGAGCAGGATGTGGTGGAACGACATCAGCAGCCGGTGCCGACGCTCGCCGAGCCGGATCAGCACGAAGCGCAGCAGCGGCGGCTTGGCGAGGTTGTAGGAGCGCCGCTGCTCGGTGGACTGCACCCGGGCGAGTTCGGCGTCCCGCTCCTCGGCGGCGAGGCCGGTCAGGTCGACCTCGGTCCAGGGCAACGTCACGTCGCGCGCCACCACCTGCACCGGGCGTCCGCCCTTGGGTTGCAGGAAGCCGACCCGCAGGTTGGCGTGCCGACGCAGCAGCGCCTCCGTGCTGGCGCGCATGGCCGACGTGTCCAGATCGCCGTCGAGATCGAGGACCAGCTGAACGGTATAGACGTCTGGCGCCTGCTCGTCGTAAAGGGCGTGGAACAACAACCCTTCCTGCAACGGAGACAGCGGGAGAATGTCCTCAGGTGCCGATTGCGTCATTTCCAGCATCCTCCAACTCGCCTGCGGAAACGGCCGATCCGGGCAGACGCTACGGGCGTTGCCCGGCGGATTCCGGGGCGTATACAAGACTTGTAAGCACTTGGTCACCGGGTCGGCAGCTCGGCGAAAAGCCGCGCGCAAAGCTTCCGGTATTCGTCGAGGTGCGGACCGAAGAATTCGCGTATCCCGGCCAGTTCCGCGTGGAAGGCGGCCGAGTCGTCCCGGTCGATGAGGGCGGCAAGGCGGTGCAGGGTGGCGGCCAACGCCGCGCGGGCCGGACCGGCCAGCGGATTGCCGTGCTGCACGTCCCAGTAGACCTCGCTGGTGCCGCCGCTGATCCGGGCCAGCAGCGCGAGCAGCGTCTGGTGCGGCGGGGGGCCCACCGCTGCGATGGTGGCCAGGTCGAGACGCGGCTCCGCGCCCGCCGCGCCCGGGGCGAGGTCGGCCAGGGCCATCCCGAACCCGAGCACCGCGGCGTGGGTCAACGCCTGGGTCGTCGCCGCGATCTGGTCGTGCTCGGCCGGGCCGAGTTCGACGACCCGACCACCGAGCCGGTCGAGCAGACCGAGCATGGCTCGCGCTCGTGGACCGTCACGCAGGACAACCGCCGCGACGGCCGCCCGGGCAGCCCGAGCGAGGGCGCGAACATCGGGTTGATGCTCAGCACCTGCACCTGCACCGGGTCCGGGCCGGCACCGACGGCGGACGCGATGCGGCTCTTCACCGAGAGGGTGTCCACCAGCAGCGATCCCGGGGCGAGCAGCGTGAGCAGCGGCCCGATCACGGTGAGCGCCACCTGCTCGGGTACGGCGAGGACCACCGTGTCGGCGGCGGCCAACTCGGCGACGAGCGACGGTGGCGCCTCGCCGGCCGCGCTGAGCGCGGTGATGTCACCGGTCAGGTGGCGGTGGTCGGATCCGACCGGTGGCACCCGATCCACCAGGCACACCTCGGCGCCCGCGCCGGCGAGCAGGTCGGCGAGGAGTCCGCCGACCGCCCCCGCCCCGCCGACCACGACGCAACGGCGGGGAGCCGGTCGGTGCTCGACCCTCGGCGTCATGCCGGTCCGGTGGTCACGGCCGATCGGGGCGGAGACTGCTCGGTCGACGACGCGATCGCCGCGATCATTGCCCGTGCCTTCACCGCGGTCTCCTCCAGCTCCTCCTCCGGCTCGGAGAGGGAGACGATGGCGCCGCCCACACCGAAGGTGACCTTCCCCTCGGTGAGCACCATCGTCCGGATGACGATGCTGAGGTCCACCGCTCCGCTGAGCGCGAACCATCCCATCGCTCCGGAGTAGACGCCGCGCGGGCCGCCCTCCAACCGGTCGATGATCTCCATCGTCCGGATCTTCGGCGCTCCGGTCATGGAACCCCCCGGGAACGCCGCCCGGATGCAGTCGACCGCCGACACATCTTGGCGCAGGCGACCGCGGATGGTCGACACCAACTGGTGGACCTGGGCGTACGTCTCGACCACGAACGAGCGCGGCACGTGCACCGAGCCGATCTCGCAGACCGTGTTGAGGTCGTTGCGGACCAGGTCGACGATCATGAGGTTCTCCGCCCGGTCCTTCTCCCTGCCGAGCAGGTCGCGGCGCAGGTCGTCGTCCTCGGCGGCGGTGGCACCGCGCGGCCGGGTGCCCTTGATCGGCTTGGACTCGACCGCACCGTACGGATCGATCGTGAGGAACCGCTCGGGTGACGCGCTCAGCACGGCGACGTCCGGGAAGCGCAGGTAGGCACCGTACGGGACGGGGCTGATCGCGCGCAGCTTGGTGTATGTCGGCAACGGGTCGAGGTCCGCCTCGACGGTCATCTCGTTGGTCAGGCAGATCTCGTAGGACTCCCCGTCGCGGATCTCCGCCAGGCACTCGGCGATCTGCCGCAGATAGTCGTCCTTCTCCGCCCGCGGCTGGAGTTCCTGCCGCAGCGCCGCGGCACCCGCGGCCAGCGAGGCCGGCGCCGACCGGACGGCGTCCACCGGCTGATAGCTCGGCACCTCGGCGAGCGCCTGCTCGGTCTGGACCAACCACGCCTCGGCCAGCTCGGCCTGCTCGGCGTTGGAGCTCAGCGCGAGCAGATGACCGACCCGGTCGACGTGGTCCAGCACCAGCATCCGGTCAGCGAACAGCAGAGCCGCGTCCGGCGTCTCCGACCGGTGCGCGGTCGAGCCGCCGGTCTCGGCCTTCAGCTCGTATCCCAGGTAGCCGACGTAACCGAGGTTGAAGTCCGTCGGCAGACCGGCGGGCACGGGCACCTTGCGGAGCCGCAGCTGCTCGTCGAGGTACTCGAAGAACCCCTGCTGCCGGGTCTGCGTCCGGCCGTCGGAGCCGCGCACCGCGACACCCTCACCAACCCGGTACGTGACGTACTCGGCCAGTGGTCCGCTGCCGTCGCCCATGAAGGCGAAGCGCGACAGCCCTTCGATCACCGCGCTGGCGTCCAGCCAGAACCCGTGCTCCGCCCTGCCGAACAGCCGCTCGTACGCGCTTTCCGGGTCCGGCAGCCGTGAGATCATCCGGCTGTGCACACGGTAGGTCGGAGCGTGCTCCGCCGCCGAGCGGACGTTTATCGTCGAGCGGGGACGGTCCGCCTTGGCCAGGTCGGCGAAGTTGGCGAGCAGTTCCCGACCGTAGTCACTGTTGATCGACTCCGGGTGGAACTGGACTCCCCAGACCGGGAGGTCCCGATGACGCAGGCCCATGATGGTGCCATCGCTGGTCCAGGCGGTCGCCTGTAGTTCGTCGGGCAGTCCGGTGGCGACCAGCGAGTGGTAGCGGACCACCGAGAACGGCGACGGGATCCCGGCGAAGAGGTCGGTGCCGTCGTGGTGCACCGCCGAGACCCGGCCGTGCATCGGCTCCGCGGCGTGCACCACCGCGCCACCGAAGAGCTGGGCGATGCCCTGGTGCCCGAGGCACACCCCGAGCAGCGGCAGCCCCGACTCCCGGATGGCCCGCTGGCTGATCCCGAAGTCGCGTGGACGGTCGGGCCGTCCGGGGCCGGGCGAGACGATGATCCCGTCGAAGTCGGCGGTGGACAGCGAGTTCCAGTCGGTGTCGTTCCGCACCACCGTCGGCGCGCGGCCGGTGACCTCGCCGATGAGTTGGTGCAGGTTGTACGTGAACGAGTCGTAGTTGTCGATGAGCAGCGTGCGCATCAGGCGGCCCTCCTTCGTCGCGGCGCCGACGGGTGTGCCTAACCAGCCGGCTTGTCGCCGATGACCAGGTCCTCGATGCGGCAGGTCTCGGTGATGATCAGGTCGTAGAGGCTGTGCAGGAAGCTCTCGTCGATGCCGTGTTCGGCGCCGTAACGGGCTGCCCGCTGATGGACCAGGCCGACACGGTGCGGCTGCATCATCGGCACCCCGTGCAGGCGTTTGTACTCGGCGATCCGTACGCAGACGTCGAGCCTTCGGCGGATGGCGTCGAGCAGTTGGGCGTCGATCTGGTCGAGCTCGGATCGCAGCGCCACCAGGCCGTCGGTCTGGTGCGGGGCGTGCCCTGTCGACATGGCAGTTCCTTCCGGCTGTCCGCCGCGGCGCGGCGTCACCAACGAGCCGGCAGCGCGGCCAGGGGGCGGGCGAGAATCTGTTGCAGGTAACGCAGCTCGCTCGGCGCGACCGCGAGGTCGATCGACGGGAGTCGCTCGAAGAGCCGGTGTGCGCCCACCTCGGTGATCACCTTGGCCAGGTGCGCTCCCGAGCAGTAGTGGATGCCGTGACCGAAGCTGAGGTGTGGCGGCTTGGGTCGGTCGAGGACCAACTCCTCGGGGCGGTCGGGGAAACGCCGCTCGTCGTGGTTTGCCGACATCACCGAGATGACCACCACCTCGTCCGCCGGGATGGTCACGCCACCGATCTCCACCGGCGCCACGCTCACCCGGTGCAACGCGTCGCGGATCGGGTTGACGTAGCGGATCAGCTCATCCATCGCGGTGGTCCAGCGCTGCGGGTCGGCCAGCAGCGCGGCCCGCTCCGCCGGGTGGGTGAGCAGCGTCGCCAGGACGCCGCCGAGCAGACTGGCGGTGGTGTCGTTGCCGCCGCTGATCAGCGCGAAGCCGGTCGACAGGATCTCGGTGTGGGTGAGCTTCCGCTCGGGATCCGCCTGGAGCAACGCGGACAGCAGGTCGTCACCGGGCGCACGTTCCTTCTCGGCGATCAGGCCCGACATGCACTGCGACAGCTCCTCGATGTTCCGCTGGAGCCGCCCGGCCGGGTCGTCGACCGAGTAGGCGCGCAGCGCCTGCGACCAGCGCAGGAAGTCCGGCCACGCGTCGGCGGAGGCCCCGAGCAGCTCGGCGATGACGATCACCGGCAGCGGGTCGGCGTACTCGGCGATGAGATCGGCCGAGCCGCGTCCGGCCATCCGGTCGAGCAGCTCGCCGGCGATCTCGCCGATACGCGCACGCATCGACTCGGCCCGCCGGGGGGTGAAGGCGAAACTGATGGCCTTGCGCAGCGGTGTGTGCCGTGGCGGTTCGAGGTTGGCCAGGTGGTTGGAGTACTCGGCCGGCGGTGAGACCTGCCGGCCCAGGCGCTTCGACAGCAGCGCGTAGTGCACGTTGATGTCCCGGCTGAACCGGGGATCCGCCAACGCGGCCCGGGCGTCCTCGTAGCGGGTGATGATCCAGGCCCGACCGCCGTCGGGCATCGCGACCTCGCACACCGGGCGCTCTTCGCGGATGTGCTCGAGCACCGGATATGGATTCTGGATGAAATCGTTGGTGAGCATCCAGTACTTGGAAAGGGTGCGCATGCCGCTCCAGACGAATCAGAGGTGAGCGGAATCGAATTCCTTTTTCGATGCCATTTCTTGGCCCGCCCGCAGGTGCCGCCCGATGCCGGGGTGTGATGCCGATCAGTGTGCTGACCACGACGGCGCCGACGCCATGCCAGATCGAAAGCGTGAAAGCCGCGACAGCAGGCAGCACGCCGGCCGGAGCCCGCAATTCGCGGACTCCGGCCGGGAGGTGCTGTGGCGGTTTCTCAGGCGTGCCGGACGGCCGCCAGAATGTTGAGCTTCGCGGCGCGGCCCGCCGGGGCCAGCGCGGCGAGCACGCCGACCACCGCCGCGGCGACCACATAGACCAGCATGAGCTGCCAGGGCAGCGCCATCTGGTTGATGCCCTGACTCTTGAGCGCCTGCACCAGCGCCAGGCCCAGGCCGGCTCCCAGGACGACGCCGAGCACCGCACCGAACAACGACATGACCACCGATTCGACCATGATCATCCGACGGACGTCGCCTCGGTACATGCCGATCGCGCGGAGCATCCCGAATTCGTTGGTCCGTTCGAGCACCGCCAGCACGAGCGTGTTGACCACACCCAGAATCGCGATGATCATCGCGACCGCGAGCAGCACCTGGACGACGGCGACGATCAGACCGATGGCCGAACCCGCCTGGTCGATCAGCTCCGACCGGGTCCGCACCTCAACCTCGGGGTTGTCCCGCAGCAGCGCGACGACCTCGGACTTGGTGGCGGTCAGTGGCGCGCCCTCGCGCAGCTTCACGTAGGCCTGGTTCGGCTGGTCGGTCCGGAAGCCGGTGCTGGCGAAGCTCCACGGCAGCACGATGCCGTCAGCGACCTGGGTGTCTCCGAAGACCCCGCCGACCTCGAGCGTTCGCTCCTCACCCCGGCCCAGCTGAACCGTGAGTTGATCGCCGGTCTTGGCGTCGAGCCGCTTGGCGGTGCCCTCGTTGAGCAGCACCTTGTCGGTGCTGAGACCACCGGCGACGAACTGGACCGAGGCGATCTTCGTCAGTGCCGAGACGTCGTCCCACGACAGAACGTAGTCGTCCTTGCCGTTGACCTTCGCCGGTTCGAACGCGTACCCGGCCACCGCTGCCACGTCGGGCAGCTCCCGCATCCGCCGCAGCGACTCCGGGTTGATGGTGGGCGGAACCGACCCGGCCGAGACCGCACCGCTGTTGACGATCAGCTCGGCCTTGAGGTTGGCGTCCACCACGTGCGTGGCGGTGCTCTGCAGCGAACTCAGGACCGTGCTGACGATGGTCACCAGCATGACGCCGATCATCAACGACACGGCGGTCAGCGCCGTCCGGCGCGGGTGCCGCGTCGCGTTGAGCCGGCCCAGTCGCGCCGGCACCGACCGGGTCAGGCCACCGACGAGGCTGATCACCGGAGCGATGAGGACGGGCGTGACCAGGATGACTCCGACGAACGTCAACAGCGCACCGCCGCCGACCGCGGCGATCGCGTCACCAGCCAGACCGGCGCCGATGACAGCGGCTCCGGCGACCAGCAGGACCGCACCGATGATGGTGTTGACCTTGCTCGGCCGTTCCTTCTGGGTGGTCAGGCGCATGGCGGCGACCGGCGCCACCCGGGAGGCGCGCGCCGCGGGGAGCAGCGCGGACAGCAGGGTCACCCCGACACCGACCAGGAACGAGACGACCAGCGCCGCGATCGGAAGCTGGAAGCCGGCTATCGGCACCCCGTCGTCGCCACTGGCGAGCGCGGACGCGGCGAGCCGGCCGACCAACAGACCGAGGGCGAACCCGCCGATCCACGAGAGGAAGCTGACGATCAGCGCCTCGAGCAGCACCGACCGGCGTACCTGGCCCCGACCCGCGCCGATCGCCCGCAGCAGCGCCAGCTCCTTGGTGCGCTGGGCCACCACGATCGAGAACGCGTTGGCGATCAGGAAGACGCCAACCAGAACCGCGACACCGGCGAAGCCGAGGAGAACGTAGGTGATGCCGGTGAAGGTGCCGCGCGCCGGACCGGAGGCGTCGTGCGCGACCTCGGTACCCGTGCGGACCAGGAAGCCGTCGCCGAGTGCGTTGCGCACGTCGGCCTTCACCTTGCCGGTGTCGGCCCCGGGGGCCAGCCGGACATCGATCGAGCTGAACGCACCGGGCGCGCCGAGCATCAGCTCCTGGGCGGTCGGCAGCGCGAAGCTGATCGTCTGCTCGCCGTTGACGAGATCGTCACGCCCTTCGTAGGTCGCGATGCCGACCACTGTGAACTGCTGTCGCGGCTTCATCGTGAGGACACCGACGGCGTCGCCAACCCGGTAGCCGGTCTCCTTGGCCAGCCCGGCGTTGATGACGATCTCGCCGGGCGCGGCCGGCGCCCGGCCCTCGGTCAGCGTCGCCCCGCTCCCCTCGGCCCAGGAGACGCCGATGCGCTGCCCGCTCGTCTCCGGCACCCGGCCGTCGCGGCCGATGATGCGTGCGCCGTTGGCCCGCACCTCACCGCGGGCGCTGGCGACGCCGGAGACGCCGGACGTCCGGGCGACGACTGTGTCGTCGAGCGGGACGGGCGGCGCGGTCCCCGGATCGCCGCCGAGCGGCGAGGCCGCCGTCACCTGTAGCTGGATCCGCTCGAACGCCGAGTTGAACGCGGTGTCGAAGGACCGATTGAGCGTGCTCTGTAGCACCAGTGCCGCCGACACGAAGGTGACGGCCAGGATGATGGCTATCGCGGAGAGCGCCAGGCGCAGCTTGCGGCCCAGGAGGCTCTTGAGTGTCGCGCGCAGCATCAGGCCGTCTCCATCACGCGGTTGGCGTTGGCGTCGAGCTGCTTGATGGTGTCGAGGACAACGTCCTCGGTCGGGTCGTTGATCTCGCTGACGATGTTGCCGTCGGCCAGGAAGACCACCCGGTCGGCGTAGGACGCCGCATTGGGGTCGTGGGTCACCATGACGATGGTCTGGTTGAACTCGCGCACCGACGCCCGGAGAAAGCTCAGCACCTCCGCGCCGGACCGCGAGTCGAGGTTACCGGTCGGCTCGTCGGCGAAGATGACGTCCGGACGGGACAGCAGCGCCCGCGCGCAGGCAACTCGCTGCTGCTGGCCGCCGGACAGCTCCGACGGCCGGTGGCCGAGCCGCGGACGCAGCCCGACGGTGTCGACCACCCGATCGAACCACTCCTGGTCGTGCTTGCGGCCGGCGATCGCCAGCGGCAGCAGGATGTTCTCCTGCGCGGTCAGCGTGGGCAGCAGGTTGAACTGCTGGAAGATGAAACCCACCCGGTCCCGGCGCAGCTGGGTGAGCTGCTTGTCGGACATGCCGGTCAGCGTGGTGTCGCCGACGAACAGCTCGCCCCGGTCGACGGTGTCGAGCCCGGCGAGGCAGTGCATCAGGGTGCTCTTGCCGGACCCCGAGGGCCCCATGATGGCGGTGAACTTGCCGGCCTCGACGCTCAGGGTGATCCCGCGCAACGCGGCCACCTCGGTCTCGCCGCTGCCGTACACCTTCCACACGTCGACCGCGCGGGCGGCAGCCGGCTGCGCCGCATCCAAAACGCTCATGGTGATCCTCCAATGTCGCTGTTCGTTGGTCGTCGGTACCGCTTCGATGCCCGGGAGCGATCCGGCACAGCTGGCACCAGAGCGTGTCCACTCCCGCCCCGCCGTGCGGAGCGCCGAATGTGCCCGGGCCTGCCGGTCCACCGCCGACCAGGCGGTCCAACCGGCCGCGGCCGCGCCCGCGACGCCGACCGGGGCGTGGCGGGGACGGCCGCGGCGGGCGGAACACCGTGGACACGGCAGGCCGGGTGCGAACTGGGCATGGGCCAAGTCTGCTGAGGCCTGGTTACCCGCACATGTGCCGAACCGCCCCTTCCACAACCACGGCAGTGGCACGGGGGTGCCGATCGGCACAGCCCCTAGCCGAGTTCGGCCAGCACCGCGGCACCGACCTCCTTGGTGTGGAGATCGCCGCCGAGATCCGGGGTGCACCGACCGGCTGTCACGGTGGCCTCGACCGCGCGGGTGAGCGCCCGCGCCTGCTCCTCGCGCCCGATCCGCGCCAGCAGCATCGCTCCGCTCAGGATGGCGCCGAGGGGGTTGGCGACACCGGTGCCGGCGATGTCGGGCGCGCTGCCGTGCACCGGCTCGTACAGGCCGTACCCGGTGTGCGGGTTGATGTTCGCCGACGCCGCCGCACCGATGCCGCCGGCCACCTCGGCCGCCAGATCGCTCAGGATGTCGCCATAGGAGTTGTTGGTCACGATGACGTCGAATGACGCCGGGTCCGAGACCAGCTTCATCGCGGCCGCGTCGACATAGAGGTGGGTCACGGGCACGTCAGGGTTCCGCTGCTTCGCCTCCGCCCAGCAACGCTGCCAGAGGCTTCCGCCGGACCGGACCGCGTTGGACTTGTCGACCAGGCACACCCCCCGTCTGGCGATCGAGAAGGCGTACTCCAGGACGCGGTCGATCCCGTAGTAGGTGTTCACCTCCGCGTCGATCGCGACCGCCTCGGTCGATCCGGACCGGAGGATGCCGCCGATTCCGGCGTACAGCCCCTCGGTGTTCTCCCGCACGATCACGCAGTCGATGTTCCGCCGCTGTTCGTCGCGCAGCGGGCTCAGCCGGGCGTCGAGCAGCCGGGCCGGGCGATGGTTGACGTAGAGGTCGAGGTCGGACCGCAGGCGTAGCAGGACGCCCCGGGCATACTCGGAGGACGTCACCCGCGGATCACCCACCGCCCCCAACAACGTGCCCTGGCTGGCACTCACGCGTCGGAAGTCCACATCGGAGAGCGCGACGCCGGTACGCAGGAACGTGCTCGCGTTCACGTGGTCCAGTACGTCGAACTCCAGGCCGGTACCGAGCCCGTCCATGACGACCAGCGCCTGCTCGATGACCTCGGGACCGATTCCATCGCCCGGAATGACAGTGATGACGGACAAGCTCGCTCCTCAGCTTTTCCGGGCCAGGCCCGACAGGTTCTGCCTGGCCGCCTCGAGCGTCTCGATCGACCTGTTGAACGCGATGCGGACGAACTGCCGACCGCGCTCGGCATCGGCGAAGAACGGCGCCGCCGGCACGAGCAGCACCGCGTTCTCCTCCAGCAGGCGCGCGACGAACTGGTTGCAGTTCTCGTCGGTGACCCGGCTGATGTCCCCGAACAGGAAACATCCGCCGTCCGGAGGTCGAATCTCCAGGCCGAGGCCGGTGAAGATGTCGATCGCCAGGTCCCGACGCACGGCCAGCTCGCCAGCCGGTCGCCACCACTCTCCGGCCACCACCCCGGCGCGGCCGGCCGCCAGTTGCAGCGGCGCGGCGGTGCCGCTCGTGGTCACCTCGTGCAGCCGTCGGAACACGGCCGTGCGGTCCGCGGCAGCCCGGAGGTACCCGAGTCGCCACCCGCTCACCGCCAGGCTCTTCGACAGCGACCCGATCACGACGCCCCGCTCCCGCAGTCGCGGGACGTCCGACACCGACAGGTGCACCCGGTTGTCGAAGACCAGGTGCGAGTACACCTCGTCGGAGATGACTGTGACGTCCCACCGCTCGGCCAGATCCGCGATCTCGTTGAGTTCGTCGAGGCTCAGCATCCGGCCGGTGGGGTTGCTCGGGGTGTTGAGCAGGATCGCCCTGGTGCGCGGCCCGAACGCCGCCGCCAGCTCGGCGGGATCGAAGTCCCACGTCGGCGGCCGGAGGCGGACGAACCGGGGAATGGCGCCGGCGAGCGCGATGGCGCTGACGAAGTTCTCGTAGAACGGCTCCAGCACGATCACCTCGTCGCCCGGGTCGACCGAACCGAGCAGCGCTATGCAGAGCGCCTCGGTCCCACCGACCGTCACCGTCACCTCGGTTTCCGGGTCGGGCGGGGTGTTCAGCGACTTGGCGATCTCCTTGCGGAGGCTCGCCGCGCCCACCGGCGCCTCGTACTGGTTGTAACCCGACCGGAGGGCGGAGATCGCCTCCTCGATGAGAACCTGTGGCGTGTCGGGAAAGCTCGGCGTACCCACCGCGAGGTTGATCGCGTTCCGGTCCCGGGCCAGCACGAGCAGCTCCGCCAGGCTGCTGCCTTGTAGCTGGGATGCTCGTTCGGAGATGTACCCGCGCCGGGTCGCGGCCGTCACCGGGCCACCCCGTGCTCGGCGGGCCGTCCGGTCGCGAGCTCGCCCCGGCGCAGGGCCGGCAGCCAGGAGTGGCGGCGCCCCTCGTACTCCCCGATCGCCTGCGCCGAGCCGAGCGTGACGCCGATGTCGTCCAGCCCGTTCAGCAGCAGCCAACGTGCTCGCCTGTCGACCTCGAACGTCCAGGTTCCCCCGTCCGCCCGGACGTCGCGGCGGTCCAGGTCGATCTCGATCTCGAAGGCGGGGTCGCGCTCCGCGCAGCCGGCCAGACGCTCGACGACGTCAGGGCTCAGGGCCACGGCCAGCAGTCCGTTCTTGAACGCGTTGCGGAGGAAGATGTCGCCGAAGCTGGTGGCGATCACCGCTCGGAAACCCCAGTCCCGCAACGCCCACACCGCATGTTCGCGCGAGCTGCCCGTACCGAAGTTGTGCCCGGCCACCAGCACGGACGCGCCGGCCCGCGCTGGGTCGTTCAGGACGAACTCGGGATCCTCACGCCAGTTCGCGAACAGCGTGTCGGCGTACCCGGTCTTGGTCAACCGCTTGCAGAACTCCGCCGGGATGATCTGGTCGGTGTCGACGTCGCTGCGACCAAGCGGTGCGGCTCGTCCGGTGTGGGTCGTGAATACCTGCATGTAAGCCTCCGTCAGAGATCACTGGGCGCGGCGAGACGACCGGTCACGGCGGTTGCCGCCGCGACCGCCGGGGAGACCAGGTGGGTGCGTGCGCGGGTGCCCTGCCGACCCTCGTAGTTGCGGTTGGACGTCGACGCGACCCGCTCGCTGCCCTGCAACCGGTCGGAGTTCATGCCCATGCACATCGAGCATCCGGACAGCCGCCACTCGGCACCGGCCTGCTGGAAGATGATGTGCAGCCCTTCCTCCTCCGCCTCGCGGCGAACGTCCATCGACCCGGGCACGACAAGCATCCGGACCCGGGGCAGGACCTGCCGGCCCTTGATCACCTCGGCGGCGGCGCGCAGGTCCTCGATCCGTCCGTTGGTGCAGGAGCCGAGGAACACGGTGTCGATCTCGAGCTGGCGCATCGGGGTCGCCGGGGCAAGCCCCATGTACTCCAGGGCCCGCTCGGCGGCGGCGCGCTGCGTCGGCTCGCTCAGGGTGGCCGGGTCGGGCACGCTGTCGCCCAGCGGCACCGCCTGGCCGGGGTTGGTCCCCCAGGTCACGAACGGCGTCAGGTCCGACACGTCGAGGGTGACCTCGTGATCGAAGACGGCGCCCTCGTCGGTCCGCAGCGTCCTCCAGAAGGCCAGCGCCTCGTCCCACGCGGCGTCCTGCGGCGCCACCCGGCGGCCCCGCAGGTACTCGAAGGTGCGCTCGTCCGGGGCGACCAGACCGGCCCTGGCACCCGCCTCGATGCTCATGTTGCACATGGTCATCCGGCCCTCGACCGACATCGCGTCGACAACCGGTCCCCGGTACTCCAGGACGTAGCCGTGCGCGCCGTTCGCACCCAGGCTGGCGATCAGCGCCAGGATGAGGTCCTTCGGGGTGACGTCAACCGGGGGCAGCCCGACGAAGTTGACCGCCATCGTCCTGGGGCGTACCAACGCGAGCGTCTGGGTGGCGAGGACGTGCTCGACGTCGCTGGTGCCCACGCCGAACGCCAACGCGCCGAACGCGCCGTGGGTCGACGTGTGGCTGTCCCCGCAGACGACAGTCATGCCCGGCTGCACCAGTCCCAGCTCGGGCGCCACCACGTGCACGATCCCCTGCCGGGCGTCGCCGTGCGGCAGGTGCTCGATGCCGTACCGCGAACAGTTGTCGCGCAGCTGTTGGACCTGGGCGCGGCCCATGGTGTCGCGGATGAAGAGGCTGTCCGTGGGTACGTTGTGGTCCTCGACGGCCAACGTCAGGTCGGGTCGCCGCACGGCGCGCTCGGCGAGCCGCAGCCCGTCGAAGGCCTGCGGTGAACTCGCCTCGTGGATCAGGTGCAGATCGATGTAGAGCAGGTCCGGCTCACCCGGCGCCCGGTGGACGACGTGCTGATCCCAGATCTTCTCCACCAGGGTGACGGGACCGACCATCAGCGCTCACCGCCGGTGGTGGCCAGCTGCTTGTCGGCCAGCCGACGGCCGATGATCGCGCGGACCACGTCACGGTCGATGCAGTCGCCGCCCACCCGCCCGGCGATGTACTCCTCGTACAGCTCCTCGACCAGGACGTCGTCGACCGGGGCGCCGATCTCGTCGAACAGGTTCCGGATGACGTTGCGACCGGAGTGACGTCCGATCAGGATCGTCCGCCTGCGGCCGAACCTGGCCGGCTCGGCGTACTCGTACGTGATCGGGTTGCGCAGCATGCCCGCCTGGTGGATGCCCGCCTGAGTCGCGAACGCGTTCGTTCCGAAGATCGCCTTGTTCCGGGGCGCCTGCAGGTCGATCGTCTCGCAGAGCAGTTGGAACGCCTCGAAGAGTCCCTCGGTCCGCAGCGTCGTGCTGACGTTCAGCTGTTCGTGCTTGTAGACGAGGACGGCGGCCAACTCCTCGAGGGGCGTGTTGCCGGCCCGCTCGCCGATTCCGGCCAGGGTGGCCTGCACCTCGTCCGCACCGGCTTCGACACCGGCGAGCGCGTTGGCCAGGGACAGCCCGAAGTCGTGGTGGCAGTGGGTGGAGATGATCACCGAGGGCGGTATCCAGGACCTGATCCGACCGATCAGGTCACCGAACTCGGCGGGCAGCATGCAGCCGGTGGTGTCGGCCACGATGATGGTGCCGGCGCCCTCCTGAACGGCAACGTCGATCAATGGGCGGAGCAGATCGTCGGTGCCGCGGCTGGCGTCCTCGACGCCGAGGGAGATGTCGGTGAAGCCGAGCGAGCGGGCGTATCGGAAACTGTCCGACACCTCGCGGAGCCCTTCCGCGCGGGTGATGCCCCGCTTGTGTTCCAGATGCACGTCGCTGCCGGTCACCATGATCTGGATCTGGTGGTTCTCGACGCCGCCGGACTCCGCCGCCGCGTTGATGTCGTCGATGGTCGCCCGGTTGAGCGTCGCCACCTTCGCAGTCGTCAGCGCCTGCGAAATCAGCTGCGTGGCCTTGAAGTCACTCGGCGACGAGCTCGGAAAACCGGCTTCGATGGTGTCCACGCCGAGCGATTCGATTGCCAATGCCACCTCCAGCTTCTGCTCCGGCGACATCGCATTTCCGGGTGCCTGCTCCCCGTCGCGCAGCGTCGAGTCGAAAACCCTCAGACGCCGTGGTTCTGTACTCATGCCCGCTCCATTCTTTACTGGATACCGTGCGCTGGCGAACTGACTCACACCAGGCGGCATGCCTCCACAACGCCAGCATCCACAGAATTCTTATCGCCGGAGCACGGCGCAATGCCTTTAAGCCGAGCCTGAAATCGTCGATTCGACGCCTTTGTGGATTAGCGCGGACATGCTAATTGCCGCGCCCGGCAATGGCCGGCGCGGTGGTCAATCCCGCTGGGGTGTCCGCTGGTTAGTTCGTCGCGGTCGGAACTCTCAGCCGGGACAGCGGTTCAGGTCGGATCGGCGGGTCGCAGTCGTACGCCATCCCGAGAAGCACCGCGGCGCCGAGTCCGGTCAGGGTGTGCAGCACCGTCTGACGATTTCGGCGAGTCGTGATGAGCCCGGCCTGACGGAGTACCGCGGTGTGCTGACTCACTCCCGCCGAGGAGATGCTCAGTTTGTCGGCCAGTTCTCCGGTCGTGCAGCTGTCGGCGAGTGTCCGAAGGATGCCGGCCCGGGTTCGGCCCAGCAACGACTCGAGCGCCTGACCCCCGTCGTCCGCCCCGTTCCAGAGCCTCGGGGCCGTCTGCCGATCCGGCGGCACCGAGAAGAACAGGACCGGCGGATCCGTCGACGGTTGCACGTCGAGCAGGACGCAGCATCGGGTCGGCAGGAACAGCGACGGCGCCAGGATCAGGCCGCGGCCGTTGAGATGAACGATCCCGGGCTGGTCGAGCGGCAACTCCAACACCGGCAGTTCCCAGCGGGCGCCGGCGTGCAGCATCGACAGGAGCTTCTCGACCCCGCCGTTGACCAGGACACGGCCGCGGGCATCCCGCTCCGCCTCCAGGTACCGGCGGATCCGTCCCCAGTACGGCAGGATGGCGGTGCGGCAGAAGTCCTGGATCGCCATCGTGGCCGCCTGCCGGCTGAGACCCGCGGCGCTGAGGCGGTTGTCGTCCACGGCGGAGGGCCCCTGCAGCAACCACAGGAGGTCGGGAATGGGGCGCAGACGCTGCTGCAGCAAAATGCTCGCGACCGATCTGGTCCGGCTGGACTCGCGTACCCGCTGACGCCAATCCTCATAGACCACGCTGCTCGGGCGACTGAGCAGATCGAACGCGAACACCCCTTCCGTGAGCGGCCCCAGAGTGATCGTCAACCTCACCCGGGACAGATCCCGGTCAGTGAAGTAGATCTTCGCCACGACACCCCCATTGGCGTTGCGGGATATCACCGAGCGGATGAGACTGGGTTCGCGGACGGCGGGCCGGCACATTCCCACCGGCCGACGGCCGAACCCAACCAGGGAGGAGACCGGCCTCCGGCAGCGATATCGAAATTCCGAAATTCGCCACCGGAGCCAGCGTCGTGCGGTTTCGCGGCACCACGGCCGCCGCGATATGCGTCGCGCGCTGGTTCTGGGTGCTGGGCAACCCCATGGAGTCCCTTTCCGCGGATACGAGCGGCAGCCGCCAGCCGCAAACTCCGGCGCTCGGCGGCGAAGGCCCCTCGGATCCCCGAGCCGGTCTGGGCGCCACTCCTCGTACGGGCAAGCAAAGCAATCCGGTTGTCCGGCCCTCAAGGACACATCAAAAAGTCAATCCTTGGCCGGCCTGGTCGGCGGTCGGGGTTCGGCACCTGCTGGGCGACCAGGATCAGCCGCACCCGTTCACCACGAAGCGGCGATTCAAATTCTTTTCCGGCCCGGCTACCCGCGGCGTCGTCGCCAGTAGCGTCGAGCCCGGCGGTACTGGTCCCGGCCCGGCCGTTTCTCTGCTCGCCGGGCTGGAGCGGAAGGCCGGTAACCGGCGTGATCGAAGTAGCTGGGTTGACCAAGGCGTTCGGCGCCACCAGAGCGCTGGAGGGGGTCAGCTTCACCGTGCCGGAGGGAACCGTCCTCGGCCTGATCGGGCACAACGGCGCCGGCAAGACCTCTTTGATCAACATCCTGAGCACCCTGCTCCCACCCACCAGCGGGACCGCCCGGGTCGCCGGCTACGACGTGGTCAGACAGGGGGCGCAGGTCCGGGCACGGATCGGCCTGACCGGACAGTTCGCGTCGATCGACGAAACCATGTCGGGACGGGACAACCTCATCCTGCTCGCCCGGCTACTCGGGGCCGGCCGCCGGGCGGCCGCCAGTCGGGTCGCCTACCTCCTGGAGATCTTCCGCCTCTCGACGGTCGCCAACCGGGCGGCGCGTACCTACTCCGGCGGGATGCGGCGGCGGCTCGACCTCGCCGCCAGCATCGTCGGACGCCCTCAGGTGATCTTCCTCGACGAGCCCACCACCGGTCTGGACCCGGAGGCCCGGCACGACGCCTGGGACCTGGTGCAACAGCTCGTCGACGACGGCACCACCGTGCTACTCACCACCCAGTACCTGGAGGAGGCGGACCGGTTGGCGAAGTCCATCGTCGTGCTGGCGGCCGGACGGGTGCTCGCCTCCGGCACGCCCGCACAGCTCAAGGCCGAGGTGGGAGAGCGGTCCGTCACTGTCGTCCTGGGCGACGGCGCGGTCGGTCCGGCCGCGCTGGCCGCGCTCGAACGAGCCAACCTGACCGGCACGTACGACCGGGCCCGTCGCAGCGTCACCGTGCCCATCCACGACGCCGCGATGGTGGCCGAGGTGGTGGGCTGCATGAACGAGGCCGGCGCCCGACTGGACGGACTCACAGTTGTCGAGCCCACCCTGGACGACGTCTACCTGAGTCTCAAGGGCAGCGCCGCCACCGGTTCCGAATGATCACCAACCTCGCGGGGGAGGTCCGATGTCGACCACGCTGATCCCAGCCACCGCGCCACCACCCGCGCGGGTGGACCTTTCCGGGATCGGTCCACCACTGCACGGCGCGGGAGCCCTGCGGCAGGTGCTGGTGCTCTCCGGTCGTTCCCTGCGGGTGCTGCGTGAACCAGCCCTGCTGGTGCCCAACCTGATCGAGCCGTTCCTCCTGCTCCTGCTCTTCAGCCAGGTGTTCCGCAGCCTTGCCCAGGTGCCCAGCTTCCCCGACGGCGTCAGCTACATCGACTACCTGCTGCCCGCGGTCCTGATATCGATGGGCATGACATCCGGGGTGAAGAGCGGTCTGCTGCTGAGTACGGACCTGCGCAACGGCGTCATCACCCGGTTTCGGACCATGCCACTCTGGACCGGGGCGGTCCTGCTCGCTCGCAGCTTCGCCGATGCCGCTCTCAACGCCGTGGAGCTGCTCTTCCTGCTGGTCATCGGCGCACTACTGTTCGGCTACGCACCGGCCGGTGGAATTGCCGGCGCCCTCGGCGCCATGCTTGTCGCCCTGAGCCTCGCCTGGTCCGTCGGCTGGGTCTTCATGGCGCTGACCACCCTGCTCCGTCGACCGGAGAGCCTGCAACAGATCGGCGGGATGCTCACCTTTCCGCTGATGTTCGCCTCGAACGCGTTCGTCACCACCGACGGGCTGCCGACCTGGTTGCGGGCCTTTGCCGAGGTGAACCCGCTGACCCACGCCATCAACGCGGCTCGGGGCCTGGCCCTTGGTGCCGCGACCCCGTCGATGGTCCTCTGGCCGCTCTGCATGTGCGCCGTCACCGTTCTGGTCGCCGCACCGGTAGCGATGCGCGGCTTCCGGCGCCCGTGACAGCGCCCGCCGCGGAACGGCGGTACCGCCCGGCGCCGAAGACCGTGCCGGCGGCGAACGCGGGAGCCGCGTCGGCCCGGCCGCGGCGAGGTCGGCAGGGCGGCGCGCGCTCCGGGCTGAGCGGCCGAGCGTCGACAGCGGCATGCGGGCAGACACCCCGACGGCGTACCTCGGCGTCGCCCCCGGGCACACATCCCACGGCAGGCTGACCGCGCCGTCAGTAGCTGCCATTAACGCACGGCAATTTACGCACGACTATCCGATCGGATTCCCGAAATGTAAGACCGAGCCACGTTCGGGTCACCAGGTGCGCCAGGGATCTGACAACCAGCCTGGGTCAGGAGTCAAGCACGATTAGCAACCTGCTATCTCCGATAGCCTCTGCTCGCTGCGACATCTAATCTGCTAGAACCGGCCGGAACATCTATCGGGAGGAAAAGAATGAACAACAACAACAACGCGAACAACAACAACACGAACAACAACAACCTGTACGAGACCCCGTCCTTCACGAAGGTGGGCAGCTTCCGCAAGCTGACCGGCTTCAGCATCACCACGATCAGCGCGGAGCTCTTCCTGCGCCGCTTCATCTGACGGGTTGAGCATGCCAGGCCATGATGGAACTCCCTGCTTCGTTGTGTTACCGGACAACGCTGCTCTGGCCAGCTTGGCCTGGCATCCGTCACTGACAGGGCCGGGCATCCGGACCCTGCGCCACATGACCGGGCGCCGTGGATCATCGGCCGATGGTCCACGGGCGAGCTCGTCGCCAGCACGGACGGGCCGGTGCGAGTGGCGATGATCGGTCAGTTCGGAGCCAGCGCCGACGATCTGACTCGGCTGGTGGCCCGAGCGACAAGCGTCAGCGACGTGGACCACGTGCACGATCTCCCCGGATCGTTCGCCGTCATCGCGGCCGACGGTGACGCCGTCAAGGTGCAGGGCACCGCCTCCGGATGGCATCGCGTCTACCATGCCGAGATCAACGGCTGCACGGTGGCAGCGAGCCGGGCGGACCTGCTCGCCGCGTTGACCGGGGCGGAGCCGACGGCCAGCGCGCTCGCGATCCGGCTGCTCGAGCCGGTGCCGTATCCGCTCGGCGAGGCGCCGATGTGGCAGAACGTGACCGCCGTCGACCCGTACGACCAGCTGGTCGTGACCGGCCACGGCCGGCACGCCCGCAGTGTGCGGTGGTGGTCGGCACCGGAACCCGCGCTCGGTCTCGCCGACGGGGCCCAGGCCGTGCGCGCGGCCCTCACCGCGGCCGTGGACGCCCGGATGCGGCCCGGCCAGCCGATGAGCACCGACCTGTCCGGTGGATACGACTCCACCGCGCTGGCCTTCCTGGCCGAGCGCAGGGGCGCCGACCTGGTGGCCTGCACGGCCCACAGTGACGATCCGCTCTCCGACGAGCTCGGCTGGGCCCGCCTGGCGGCAACCCACCTGCGCCTCCGGGAGCACATCGTCCTGCCGCCCGAGGAGTTCACCCTGCCGTACGCCGAGATGGGCATCGGCGAAGATGTCCTCGACGAACCATCGATGATGGTTCCGTACCGGGGCCGCGCGATGTCCACGATCCGGCGGATGGCCGGCACCGGCTCGACGATGCACTTCACCGGATTCGGTGGCGACCAGCTCTTCACCGGAAGCCCGATCTACCTCCAGCGGCTGATGCGGCGGTCCCCCCGGCGAGCCGTCGCGAACCTGCGCGGTTACCGCGCTCTGTTCTCCTGGCGACGCGGGGCACTCCTGCGCGAACTGCTCGACCGCCGATCGCTGCGGAGCAGCCTGCTCGGCGTGAATCTGGACGAACCCCCGAGCGTCGACATCACCATCCCGAGTTTCGGCTGGGTTCCCACGCCACGGGTACCGCAGTGGTTGACGCCGATGGCCCGGGACATGATCAACGAGGCGCTCCGCGCCGCGGCGACGTCTGCCGTTCCGCTGGTCGAGGAGAAGGGCACCCATCTGGAGCTGCACGGGATCCGCGCCGCGACCCGCGAGGTAAGCGTCCTGGACGCGATGGCGCGGACCGTCGGCCTGCCGCTGGCCGCGCCGTTCTTCGACGACCACGTCATCGCGGCGGCGTTCTCGGTTCGCAGCGAGGAGCGGGTGACGCCGTACCGGTACAAGCCGTTGCTCGCCGCGGCCATGCGCGGCATCGTTCCGGACGACTGCCTCGACCGGCAGACGAAGGCCCAGGGCGGCGTCGAGGGCGCCGAGGGGCTGCGCCAGGAGCGGGTCCGGCTCGCGCAGCTCTGGGAGGACTCCCGCCTCGCCGATCTCGGCCTGGTCGACGCCGGTCGGCTACGCCAGCTGTGCTCGACCCCGTCCGCGCCGGAGCTGGCGGACGGGGCCCTGCTGAGCACGATCGCCTGTGAGTCGTGGCTTCGCACCCGGCCCGCATCCATCCGCCCGACACCTTGGGGACCCGATGAGCCTGCGTCTACACCAAGACTTCACCCTCACTGAAACCGACTTCGGGGCCGTGCTGCTGCATCGGCGGCGCGGCACGTACTGGCAGCTCAACCCCAGCGGCGCGCTCATCGTCACGAGCCTGCTCGGCGGCTCCGACGCCGACGGCGCGGTGCAGCGGCTCGTCGAGCAGTACGACGTGGACCCGGGGCAGGCCCGCCGGGACGTCGACTCGCTGGTGGCCGACATGCGCGCGGCGGGAGCACTCCGATGACCTTCGAGATGACCGTCCACCGTGGTCCGCGGGACCCGTCACTGCGCCGCCGCCTGGTGACCAGGGCGGCGATCGTCCTCGGGCACACGCTCCGGCCGCTTCCGCCCGCGCTGCTGGCAAAGGTGCTGGGCCGGGTCAGCCGGGGTGCCCGGCCGGCCAGCTACGCGGAGGCCAAGGCCAGCCGCGACCGGGTGATGTCGGCCAGCCTCGGGATGAACGCGCTGCAGGCCTGCCTGCAACGGTCACTGGCGGTGGCCCTGCTCTGCCGGATGTCCGGCTGCTGGCCGACCTGGTGCGCCGGGGTACGCCAGAGCGAGCCGTTCACCGCCCACGCCTGGGTGGAGGCCGAGGGGCGCAGCGTCGGCGAGCCGGGGGTGTCCGAGCGGTTCGTGGCCCTGGTCCGGGTCAGCGCCGGCTAGCGGCCGGCGCCGGCTGGGTCACCGGATCGGGCGGGGCCATTCCCGCAGCATCTCCGCGACCAGGAGGGCGAGTTCGAGGCTCTGCCGGGTGTTCAGCCGCGGGTCACAGGCGGTCTCGTAGCGGCCGGGCAGGTCGAGGTCGCCGATGCCCTGCGCGCCACCCAGGCACTCGGTGACGTCCTCGCCGGTCAGCTCGATGTGGATACCACCCGGATGGGTGCCCAGGCCACGGTGCACCTCGAAGAATCCGAGCACCTCATCCACGATGCGGTCGAAGTGGCGGGTCTTGTAACCGTTCGACGACTCGTGGGTGTTGCCGTGCATCGGATCGCACTGCCACACGACCTTGGCCCCCGCCGCGTGGACCTTCTCCACGATCGGCGGCAGGACGTCCCGCACCTTGCCGTTGCCCATCCGGCTGATGAACGTCAGCCGGCCCGGCACGTTGTCCGGGTTGAGCTTCTCGCACAGCTCGATCGCGGTCTCCGGCCCGGTGCCCGGGCCGAGCTTGACGCCGATCGGGTTGGCGATGCGGGAGATGAAGTCGATGTGCGCGTGATCGAGCTGGCGGGTGCGCTCGCCGACCCACAGGAAGTGCCCGGACAGGGCGTAGGCGCGGCCGTCGGAGACCCGGGTGAGCGCCCGGTCGTACTCCAGGGCGAGGGCTTCGTGCGAGCAGTACAGGCGGACCGTGCGCAACGCCTCGTTGTCGGTCATGCCGCAGGCGCGAATGAAGTCCAGGGCGCGGTCGATCTCGCGGGCGATGGCCTCGTAGCGCTCACCAGCCGGGGACGCCCGCACGAAGTCCCGGTTCCAGTCGTGCAGCCCGTGCAGGTCGGCCAGGCCGCCGGCGAGGTAGGCGCGGAGCATGTTCATCGCCGCGGCGGAGTTCGCGTACGCCCGGATCATCCGCTGCGGGTCCGCGACCCTCGCCGCCGCGTCCTCCTCCAATGAGTTGATCATGTCGCCGCGGTACGCCGGCAGGCCGGACGAGTCCGTCAGCGCCGACCGCGGCTTGGTGTACTGGCCGGCCACCCGGGCGACCTTGACCACCGGCATGGACGCGCCGTACGTGAGCACAACGGCCATCTGCAACAGCGTCCGCGCGTTCCCGAGCAGGTGACTTTCGGTGTTGTCGGCGAAGGTCTCGGCGCAGTCGCCGCCCTGGAGCAGGAACGCCCGCCCCTCGCACACCTCGGCCAGCCGCATCCGCAGCTGATCGACCTCGTACGGGGCGACCAGCGGCGGGACGTCGTCGAGCACCTGGCACACCGAGGCCACTTCCGCCATGTCCGCCCACGGCGGCAGCTGGACCCGTGGCAGATCACGCCATCGGTCGAGACCGAGGGCGGCGTCCTCGGCGGAGCCGGTGAACGGACGGGACGTCCGCTCGGCCGTAGCGCCCACGCCCGGATGACCAGGCCCGCTCAACGCACCGCGCGCGCTACGAAGGTCGGGGCCGGCGGGAACGTCCAACACCATGATCCACCCTCTGCTAACGGTCCACTGTCGCGCCGACTGTCGGCGCTCGCCGCCCGGTACGCCATCCCGACCTGCGTCGGCAGGGCTCAGGGTGCGACGGGTATGGCGGCGCCACCAGAGCTTCCACCAATCCGCACGCCCCGCGCCACGACACATCCGGAACTTCGATCACGCCCGCCCGACGGCAGCCGACGGAGGCGGGAACTCGGCCCATCCACCACGGGTCGACGGCTCATGAATTGAAAATGCGCCACCCCCGCCGCAAAGATTTCTAATCGCGCTGGAATGTCGGATGTCGATACTGCGAAAGTCGGGCGACCGAGATTTCCGGTCAAACTTCAATGGCGTACACCGCCACTCTTCGGGCTTTCCGTCTGTTCCCAGAAAGTCCTGCGCTGTTCACTGTTCACAGTTTGACCGGCCGCTGGGAATGTCACACGAAAGGGAACACCATGAAGAAGCAGCTCGCCGCGATTCTGGCGACCACGCTCGGCGCGGGCGCCCTGATCCTCGGCGCGGCCGCACCCGCCTCCGCCGCTGTCGGTCCCCCGACCGCCACCACTCCGGACGGTAAGACGATCGCCATCCGCGAGTTCGTCGGAGGCATGTACGCCCTCCTCCAGCCGGCGTCGGCCGGCGACTCGGCGTGGACGCAGCGACAGGGTTCCACCGCACAGCTGGGCAAGGTGACCGCCACCAGCGACACCGCGAAGCTCGAGTCGACTCTGGTCGGCCCGATCTTCTACGCCTACCGCGCGTGCGCGCAGACGTCGGGCGGCGTGACCTGCACCGCGTACTACAGCCCGCTCGGCCGCTAGGCACGCCTGGACAGCCCGGGCCTCCATGCCCCAGCCGCACCGGCTGGCCACGCCCGCGGACCGCGCGCAGCACCGACGGTCCCCGGGTGCCATCTCGCCGACCCCCCTCGGCGGAAGCAACAGAGAGGAACACCATGAGGAAGCGTTCTGCCGCACTCCTGGCTACCGCGATCGGCGCCAGCGCAATGTTCATGGGAGCCGCACCGGCGTCCGCCGCGGTCGACCCCACCCCGAGCACCACCACTCCCGACGGCAAGACCGTCCGGGTGTTCGAGTTCGTGTACGACTACCGCGCCCACCTGCTGCCGGCGCAGACCGGCGACTCGGTGTGGCTGGAGGTGTACGGCTCCACCGCGCCCAACACCAACAAGGTCACGGCCACCTCGAACACCGACCTGCTGATCTCGGGCTCGGTGGTCTGGGGCGTCTACGCGAAGCTGCGCGCCTGCGCCCAGACGTCCGCGGGCGTGACCTGCACCGCCTGGAACAAGTAATCCCCTGAGGGGCCGGTACGGCCGGGACATCCCGGCCGCACCGGCCCCTCGCCACGTCAGCGGGACACCGTGGAGAACACCGTGCGCAACTTGCCACCCGGGGTGCGCTGCGGGGCCTCCTCGTCGTGCTCGACCCGCACGTCGGTCAGGCCGTGGCTGTCGAGCAGGCCGCGCAGCGCCCGCTGGACCTGCGCCCAGACCTGGCCGGCGTCGGCGCGGTCCTCGATGACCAGCCGCACCGCGAGACGGTGCGGGTCGGTCTGCACGATCTGGAACATCCGGACCCCGGCGGTGCTGTCGACGAGGGTGCCGAGCGCGAGCGGCGGCAGCTCGACCGTCCGGCCGTCCGGGGCCGGGAAGGCGATCACCTCGGAGGTGCGACCCTGCACCCGGACCGCCGGCAGCGGATTGCCGCACGGGCACGGGTCCGGCCGCATCGTGAGGCTGTCGCCGAGGTCGTAGCGGATGATCGGCTGCACCCGGTTGGCCAGGTTGGTGAGCAGCACCGTGTGCGACGGCTGGCGGGCGGCACCGGGCGGAACTGCTCGTCGACCGGCTCCAGGATCGCCCAGTCGGCGTTGACGTGCAGCCAGTCGTGCTCGCAACCGTGTGCCAGCCCCATGAACTCGGAGCAGGCGTACTGGTCACGGACCTTGGCCTGGAAGGTCTCCCGGATGCGGACGCGTTCCTCCGGCGGCAGGCTCTCCGCCGAGGTGATCACCAGGACCGGGCGGATGCCGAGGCGGCCGGCGCGCTGCTCGCGGGCCAGCAACGAGACGGCGCTGGCGTACCCGTTGAGGATGGTCGGGCCGAAGGCGCCGACGCCACGCACCAGCTCGTCCAGCGGGGAGTGCACCGAGAAGATCCGAATGCTGCGCCTGCGGATCGGGCGTTCCCGGATGAGGCGCTGGGCGGTGGAGTAGCCGGCGAAGTGGCCGCCGACCGCCCAGATCGCGGCCACCTTGTTGCCCCGGCGCAGCATCGACAGGTAGTCACGCCCACCGAGCCACGAGCCGCTGGCCCGGGCCACCGTGATCCCCGACAACACGGCGTACGTCCGGTCGTCCTGCACGAAGACGCCACGGAGGCCGCTGGTGCCCGACGTGGTGACCACCTGGTAGCGGTCCCGGTAGAGCGTGCCGATCCGGTCGGTGTCGGCGACGAACGCGCGCACCTCGTCCAGCGACACGGCGCGGTCGGTGACCCAGTCGTCGTACCGGCTCATCAGCTCGGCCTTGGTGGTCACCGGCAGCGACCTCACGTCGTCGACCCGGTCGGGCAGGTCGCGGTACAGCTCCCGGTAGTACGGCGAGTCGGCCCGGCCCGGGCCAGCAGGTCGGCGAGGCGGGTGCGCTGCCGTTCGGCGACGAGCTCCGGTCCGCCGCGGCGGACCCGGCGGAGATCCCAGACGACGGACATCAGGCCCTCGGCCATGATCGCTCCTCACTTCGGTTCATGCACGGTCGCGGATGCTACGCTCCGGCGGGTGACCCCGATGCGGCCAAGCCGATGGTTCCTGCGGCTGAACCCCCAGCCGGACCCGCTGTTCCGGCTGGTCATGTTCCCCAACGCCGGCGCCGGGGCGGGGGTGTTCCGGTCCTGGTCGACGGTGTTCGATCCGCGGGCCGAGGTGTGTGTGGTGCGACCGCCCGGCCGCGACAACCGCAGCGACGAGCCGCTCTGCGCCGACCTGGAGGAGTTCGCGGCGGCGCGGTGCAGGCGCTGACGCCGCTCGGGCCGGCGCCGCTGGCCCTGTTCGGGCACAGCATGGGCGGTCTGGCCGCGTACCTGGCCGCCGTCGAGTGGCGGCGGCGGACCGGCGCCCCTCCCGTCTGGCTCGGTGTCGCGGCCCGGCGGGCGCCGCAGTTCCGGCGTCGTCCGGACGCGTTGCTGGCGCTGCCCGACTTCGAACTCGCGATGGTCCTCAACGGCCGGTACGGCGGCATTCCCGCCGAGGTGGCCGCCGACGCGGACCTGCTGGCGCACTACGCGCGGATCCTGCGCGCGGACATCGCGGCGATGGACGGCTACCCGCACCGGCCCGGCGACCCGCTGGACTGCCCGGTCGAGGTGTTCGGTGGACGGCGCGACCCGGACGCGACCGAGCCGGAGCTGACCGGGTGGCAGGAGGTGACCAGCCGTCCGCTGCGGCGGCACATGTTCGACGGCGGTCACTTCTTCCTGCACGATCACCGCGAGGCCGTCGCGACCGCCGCCACCCGGGGCATCCTGGCCGCGTTGGGCACGGACCTCACCGGCCCAGCTCCCGCGCGATGGTCGTGACGACCTGCTCCTCGGCCTGGTCGCCGTGCAGGAAGAAGTGGTCGCCGGGCACCACCTGGAGGGTGAACGGGCCGGTGGTCAGCCTGCCCCAGGCCCGCATCTCCTCCTCGCTGACGAAGGTGTCCCGGTCACCGTGGAAGGCGGTCACCGGGATGGTCAGCGGCGGCTCGTCCGGGTCGTGCCGGTAGGTGTGCACGAGCCGGAAGTCGGCCAGCCCCACCGGTTTCACGGCGGCGCGCACCTCGGCGTCGACGTCGATGCCGAACTCCTCGCGGATGAACGTCTCGTAACGCCTGTGGTCCCGCGCGGACGCGCCGGCCAACTCCTCCACCGCCGGCACGTCGTCGAAGCCGAACACCTTGAAGGTCTCCATCACCCGGCGGTACACCGGGTTCGGCTGGTCGCTGGGCGCGGTGTACGCGCCGACGAACAGGTGGCTGACCCGGCCGGTCCCGCTCAGGCGACGGGCGACCCGATACGCGACGAGCGCGCCGACGCTGTGCCCGTACAGGGCGACGGGCCGGTCCAGCCGGGTGGTGAGCACCCGTTCGAGGGCGTCGACCGCCTCGGTGAGGTCGGCGATCGGACGTTCCCGGATTCGCTGCTCCTTGCCGGGGAACTGGATCGGGCAGACGTCCACGTGCTCGGGCAGCCGTTTCGCCCACCGGGCGTAGAGCGACGCGCCCTTGACGCCGTACGGCACGCAGAACAGCCGGACGTCCGCGTCGGCCCGGTCGCTGCCGTGCGTGAGCCACGACTCGGGGCGCAGGTCGTAGTCCCGGCCGTACGCGTCGCCGGGGTCGCCGTCGTCGCCGGAGCCGGTCAGCAGGGCGGCCAGGTCCCGGATCGACGGGCCCTGGAGCAGGTACTCGACCGGAACGTCGTGCCCCAGGTCGGCCGTGACGCGGCGGCGTAGTTCGAGCACGGCGAGGGAGTCCATGCCGTACTCGGCCAGCGGCCGGTCCACCTCGGGCGTCTCCCCGGCGAGCAAACCGCGCACCGTGTCGGTCAGGTAGCCCACGACGTCCGCGCCGGCGGCGGCGTGCGGGTGGGTGGCCGCCTGCCGCGCCAGCTCCACCCGCCGCCGGTTGTCGATGCGGGTGATCTCCACATCGGTGGCGCGGGCGACCAACTCGCCGGAGTCGGCGAAGACCAGGATGTCGCCGCGCAGCCCCTGCCGAACGACGGCGTGAGCCCACAGCGGCCCGGCGACCGGCCGGTCCACCACGAGCAGTTCGGCGACGCGGCGGGTGATGAACGCGTCGCCGCTCAGCTGCTCGCGGCCGGCGACGGCGAAGAGCTGCACGGCCGCGTCCAGCACTCCGGGGTGCACGGCCAGCCCGCAGGTGTTCTCGTCCGCTCCCGTGGGCCGGAACCGGGCCAGCGCCTCGCCGTCGCCCGCGCTGACCCGGTCGACCCAGGTCACCGCCGGTCCCATGGTGAAGCCGCGCTCGCGCAGGTCGGCGTGGAAGTCGTCGGCGGAGATCGGGCGGGGGCACCGGCCTGCCAGAGCGGCACGGTCCGCCGCCGTGGTGAGCATGCGGGTGGTGGTCGGCTCCGGGAAGAGCGTCGCCCGCAGGTGCGCGCTCCACTCGCCGTCGCCGGTCGGCCGGCTGTGCACGGCGCAGGCCCGTTCCGCGCCGTCGGCGGCGGGCTCCACAGTCACCTGCACGGTTCGCTCGGACTCGTCGGAGAAGTGCAACGCCTCGACGAACTCCAGGCCGCGCAGCAGATAGCTGCGGGAGCCGGCGAGGTCGCGCACGGCGGCGGCGACCATCGCGTGGTAGTAGCCGATGTGCAGGACACCGTTGTTGTCGCGCAGCTCCGGCAGCGTGCCGGGGCCGACCCGCGCCTCGTACTGCGCGGTGGGCAGCGGCGACGAGACCCGGCGGCCGGGCAACGGCACGGCCGAGGCCGGCACGGAGGGCGCGGGCGGCGCGGAGGGCGCGGGCGGCGC